>NZ_JBMDWE010000040.1:0-32255 GCF_053579655.1 Gelidibacter sp.
ATGTTATTCTGACGATTTTGCTCATCATCATGAACAAGCACATGATTAAAAAGAACGCGAAAGGAAACACCGCATTATCAGAATTGAAAGGGTTTAGACAATTCATCAAAGTCGCCGAAATCAACAAATTGAAAATGCTGATCATTGAAGATCCTCATTATTTTGAAACCACCATGGGTTATGCCCTTGCTTTTGGTTTGTTTGACAAATGGGCAAGCAAGTTCGAAGCGTTAAACATACCACCGCCAACTTGGTACAGTTCATCATCAACGGTACCTTTAACGATGAATAGTTTTTCCAATTCATTTGCCAATACGATGTCATCAGCTAAATCGACAATGGTCAGCTCGCCGACTACTAGTAGCAGTGGATCGTCGGGAGGAGGTTCATCGGGTGGCGGATTTGGTGGCGGTGGCGGTGGGAGTTGGTAATGGAATTACAATTCAAAGTAGAGTCGCGCTAAATAAATTCCCTAGATTTAATAAGTTCGGTAAACTCAATCTGAAATAAATGCTCTTATTGAGGCTGTAAAAACATAAAAAAACCTCCATTACGGAGGTTTTCAAGAGGTCTTCAATTTTAATTTTTCATTACTAATAATGGTTGTCCGTAAACTGACAAATGGTCAAAATAGACATAAGATAAAAGGACGCTTCGATAAACTCAGTGTATCGCGTAAGACATAAGACTCATTCATTCTGAGCACAACACCTCTTTTTTAACAATGTATTGTCTTACGTCCTATGTCCTAATGTCTTAAGTTTTTTTAGGTAACGAAGTAGATTAGCATATTGCTAATTAAGTGATACTTCTAAGTCAAGTGTTTTTACTTGCTTAAGAGTGTTTTTAATGCCATTTAATTGCGATTGCAGCATGCTAATTATTTGTGGTGCTAAGGTGTTTCTTTTCAGTACATCTCGATATTCATTAATCTTCGCTTTCTCACCACGAATGACTTCTTCAAGAACAGTCTCGTCGTTATTGCCAGCGACAAAGTTTTTAACGTCAATCCAAGCGCGGTGCAAGGTTCCAGTTCTGCTGCCATTTTCTTTTGGAATTTCGTTTAAGCTGCGAATTTCCTGATCAATTTCAGTTAGAAAATTACTACGTTGTCGAGCTTGTTGTTGTAAAAATGTTTTTAATTCAGGATTTTTTACGTCAACCATTGCTTTTCTATAGCCTTTTTGAGCATCATAATTCTTGGTTATAATAATTTGTAAAACATTAACGGTATCTCTATTTGTTTTTTCTCTTGCTTTTTCTAATGTGGTTTTCATAATTTATAATTTCTTGATTATCTATAGTATAGGCATATAATTCTTATTATTGTATTAAAGAAATCACATTTGGCACAACGTTAACGTTTGTTATTCAGTTATTTATCCTGAAAACAGAAGGTCGTAATGTCGGTTTAATTTTCAATAGGAGAAACAGAGTCCATCCGCTCTCTTACAAATTTTTGAACTAAAGATGGAGATACCTTTGTGGTATGAGCTTCAACATATTTATTAGAGATATTCAAATACCCGACAAATTCTATGTTTTATGAATTATCCATTTCTTCTCAACACGCGCACTGGATGTTCTAGGGAAATAAGAGCTTCCAGGGAAGTGGTATAAGCTTTTTATAGGCCTAATGTAAGTTTAAAATTAATATTTATTCCTTTGAGCTTTACATTCGTGAGTTGGAAGGTGATTTCATAAAAAAGCCGTCTCAATTAGTTTTGAGACGGCTTCCAATTTTATATAATTATTTTTTAAACTATATCTTCAAGTGTTTTTACACGACTGAGTGTGTCTTGAATATCACTTAATTGCGATTTTAATAGACTGTTAATTTTTGGGGCTAGAGTGTTATTTTTCATGACCTCTTGATATTCATCAACACTTGCTTTTTCTCCACGAATCACTTCTTCCAATACCGCTGCATCGTCATTGCCCGCTACTGAGCTTTTAATTTCAATCCATGCGCGGTGCAATGTTCCAGTTAGACTACCACTTTCTATTGGAGTTTCATCGAGATCGCGCAGTTCTTTATCAATGGCTGTTGCAAAATGACTGCGTTGTACGGCTTGTTTTTGTAAGAAGTTTTTTAATGCAGGTGTTTTCGCATCTTGCATCGCTTTTTTATAACCTTTTTCGGCGTCATAGTTCTTTTCTAAAATACCTTGCAATACGTTTACGGTGTCTTTATGTGCTTGTTCCTTTGCTTTTTCTATTGTGGTTTTCATAATATTTGATTTTTAAGTTCCTCACTAATTTACAAACATCACTCTCAAAATTATCTTAAAAAAATCTTATTTGGGAAGGTATTAACACAAGTTTTAATATTTCTTAAAAAATGTTAATATAGTTGTGGATCAATCGATTATGTTGTGATTATGAAGTGGTATCGAAGCCAAATAACAGGAACAAAATCCGGTGGGTTCTGTCGCCAGTTATTGAGCGAAGTATGGGAAATTTAGTGGTCATCAAGGGCAATTTAATCAAATTAAGGTGCTTCTTTATTTATACAAACCTTAGTCCATCATCAACACAAACAACAACAAATCTTCTTTATAATCTTCTCGAATTTTTATAAACGCCACCCGCATTTGGGATTCCACGGTTTTTATGGAAAGTCCCAAGGATTCTGCGATTTCCCGGTATTTCAAGCCCTCCATCTTGAGTTTGACGATTTCTTGGCAACGCTCTGGTAATTGTTCGATCACACGCCATAAACGTTGGTTTTTTTGTTCCAGTTCAGCTTCGGTGGGTACGGCAATGGTTTGGAGGGCTTCATATTTGAGCTGTTCCAAAACGCTGCCTTCTTTCTTTTTTTGACGCAATCTGGTCAGAAATTGGTTGTAGGCCATTTTATATAAATAGCTTTTTACTGAAGAGCGGATTTCAATCGTGTCGCGTTTGTTCCAGAAATCCACAAAAACCAATTGTGCTAGGTCTTCTGCGGCATGAATATCATTGGTGAAATTGACCAAATAGGAGCATAGCGGACGGTAATGACGCTCAAAAAAATACTTGAAAGCCAAAGTGTTACCTTCTTTTATTTGCCCAATTAAACTAGTGTCATTCATTGCGGATTCTGTGAAATTTGCGATGAAGTTAATATTAATTAACGAAACTCTATTTTGAATCCCGACGTTTCGGAAGCCATTGAAATAGATGTCTGCCGTTCGGCAGCTTCAAAATAGACGGTTGAATTCAACGCTTTTTTTCAACGCGATGGTAAATTTAATACCTTTTATTAAAATAATTTTAAAATTTCTTAAGGGTAAATCATTTTTTGCGCATCATAGGTGTAAATAAGTCAAGCATATTTTGAAAAAGATTATCATTACATATTTAAACGATTCTGTTTCCAATGAAGATTTGGAGCTTTTGAAGCGGTGGCTCCAAAAACCAAAGAACCAAAAGAAATTCAAGGAACTTGTACGGGTCAACCATGAATTGAACAGCTTGAATGGTCATGTGGATGCGGAAAAAGCCTATCAGAACGTCCTCAAGGAAATCAATCGCAGTAAAGGTTCTGGTGGCTTTCTAAACCTCTTGAAATATGCGGCCATATTTGTTGGGGTTTCCATTATCGGCTATGGCATTTATCAGCGTACCGCTGATGTGGTGCACTTGCCAAGTGAAACACAAATTGTTTTACAATTGGAAGATGGGACGATTCAAATCGTTAATGAAGGTCAAAATGCCGTCATAAACAATGCCTCAGGACATAAAGTATCGGAGCAAAAAGATCACGAGTTGGTTTATGTTCAGGATTCTACAGAAACAGTTCTTCGCTATAACACCTTAAAAGTGCCTTACGGAAAAACTTTTGGCATTACCTTGTCTGACGGGTCTAAAGTCACATTGAATGCGGGCTCAGAACTTAGGTATCCAGTTCAGTTTATTGCCAATGAGAAAAATCGCACAGTGTACTTAAACGGTGAGGCTTTTTTTGATGTTGTCAGAAATAAAGAGCATCCATTTATAGTCAATACACAAGATATGGATGTCGAAGTTTTAGGAACACTTTTCAATGTGTCGGCTTATAAAGATGATCATAAAACCTTTACCGTATTGGTAGAAGGAAAAGTGGCAGCACATAACAAATTGTCTGCTCAGGATTCTAAAGTCTTAGAGCCTAATCAAAAAGTGTTTTTTAATGGTGATCAATTAGAATTAATCCCAGTAAACGTTCAAAAATATGTGGCATGGGTACAAGGACAATTGGTTTTTGTAGATGATCCTTTTGTCGTGATCGAGAATAAATTAGAACGCAAATATAATGTAACGTTCAATAACACTTATAGTGCACTTGATGACATCAACATTACAGCGACCTTTAAAAGTGAAACTATTGATCAAGTTTTAAAAACATTTCAGACCTATATAGAGTTTGATTATAATATAAAGAATGGTGTAGTAACGATTACCAAACCGAAATAAGATGAGATTCCTCCCGATAGCTATGGGATTAGTAGAAACATTATAAGATTCCCACCTACGTGGGAATGAGAAAAAAAGGAAGATGCGCCAACACCTTCCTCAGTATTAATTAGTGATTCAACCGTTTGTTAACCAATTAAATCGATGTAAACTTATGAAAAAACAACGAATTAAAAATGTGCTTTCGTGCATTTTGAACCAATCCCATCTGAAGATGAAATTTTCTCTCCTCTTTTTGTTTGTCAGTCTGTTGCAAGTTAATGCCTCTAATAGTTATGGCCAAAACCAGAAAGTAACGATGAATGAAGATGCCGTTTCAATGACGCAAATATTTCAACAAATCGAAGATCAAACCGATTTGCATTTTTTCTACAATACTAAGGACTTGGATGTACGACAAAAAGTGTCCGTCAATGCTGATAATCTTAGGGTTATGGAATTGTTGTCGCAGTTGTTTCAAAATAAGGGGATGACCTATCAAATTTTGGGCAATCAAATCGTATTGAAAAAAGCAGGTGCTCCACTAGAGCCTTCTGTAACGGCTCAAATTATTCAAGAACGTGAGTTTAATGGTATTATCATTGATGAAACGGGGATGCCTATGGCGGGCGTTACCGTGGTTCTTGAAGGCACTCATGCTGGGACTGTTTCCAATTATAATGGGGAATATTTCATAAAAGTGCCAGGTAATGGCCAAGTTTTGGTTTTCTCTTCATTAGGATATCAAACCCAACGTATTACTCTAGGAGATAGCACAATTGTTGATGTGGTTATGAAAGAAGATTTTAGCCAGTTGGATGAAGTGGTATTGATCGGTTACGGCGAGCAAAAACGTGAAGACGTTACAGGAGCGGTATCTTCTTTAAAAACAGAAAACATTGTACAAGCTGCTACCGGAAGTGTTGGTTTTGACCGCGCTCTTGGTGGTTTGGTAAAAGGTGTGCAAGTGTCCCAAGGTACTGGACGTCCAGGATCTCCCGTGCGTTTGAATATTAGAGGGGTGACCTCGCCTTTTTCTTCTGCAGGTTTGAACCAACCTTTATATGTTATTGATGGGATACCTTTTAATATTGATGGTGCAGGTGCTTCAAATGCCTTGTTAACCTTGAATCCTGCCGACATTGAAAGTTTTGATGTTTTAAAGGATGCTGCTGCAACCTCCATTTATGGATCTCGTGGTGCGAATGGTGTGATCATTATTAATACCAAAAAAGGAAAACGTAACCAAGCGGCCTCCATAAATTTATCTTATGCTACCACTTTGGCGCAACCTATTAATACAGTCAAAGTTTTGGACGCTAATCAATATCGTAATTTTTATGATCTGATGATCGGAAACAGTGTGGATGCCATGAACGCTGGTCAATTAGATCCTTTCTTTGCTTTTGATTTGGATAATATAGGCAATGTTGAACTTGATTTTGATACATTCATGGTCAATTATGGTGGTTTGCGTGAAGAATATTTTGGAAAGGCAAATACCAATTGGAACAAGGAAGTTTTCAGAAGTTTAGCCATAACCAAACAAGCTAACGTGAGTGTTGCGGGTGGTAGTGAAAAAACCAACTATGCATTGAGCTTAGGGTTTGTTGATCAAGATGGTTTGACTGTAAGAGATGGCTTAAAACAATATACTTTGGGCATGTCCTTGGATACCGATGTGGCCAAACGTGTAAAAGTGGGTGGATCGATTAATATAGGTCATACAGAGTCAAATTCTGGAGAAGATGATTTGTTTGGAGAGTATACCATCAATACCTCGATTGCACGTGCACGTCCTGACTTACCTGTGTACGATGCCAACGGACAGTTATTGGCGCAGCCAGATTATGCTTACGGATTTGAAACTTTTGAGCCGAGTCCATTATTGCGTTTGCAAAACAAAACCAATAACAAAAATTACAACTTTATTGGAAATTCCTATATAGAAATTGAGCCAGTAAAACATTTGAAAGTTAAAGCAGATGTCAACGCCGCTGTTTTTTATACCGACAATAGTTCATTTATTCCAAAAAGAACACAAACCTATTTTGGCGCTCCAAACGAATCTTATTTGAACGAATCGAATACGATGGTGTCTAATATCACTAGTAATTTGCAAGCCAACTATGACTTAACACTGTCTGCTAATCACCATTTTAATTTTATGGTGGGTGCCGCTTGGGATCGAACTAATCTGGAGAGAAGTAGCCAGTTTTACGCAGGATTTCCAGATGACTATGTTCTTATTAACGGATCTTCTGCCGAATCTGTTCAGGCTTATAGCAGCAACCGAGTGGAAAATGGGATGAACTCTCTGTTCTCTCGTGTGACTTACCGTTACAGAAATCTATACAATGCAACGCTCAATTATAGAACGGATGCGTCTTCAAAATTTGGCCCAAGCAACCAACGTGCTAGTTTTCCATCGTTGTCTGTGAGCTGGAATATTGCCAATGAAGAATTTCTTGCAAAGAATGAAACGGTCAACGTCTTAAAATTAAGAGCAAGTGCAGGACGTGTTGGTTCTACTAACATCTCTGATTTTGCATACTTACAGTTTTTAAAATCAGACTCCAATGATCTTTATCAAGGGAATTCTGCACTAGTATTTAGCAATAACTTTCCTAATAAAAATGTGGGTTGGGAAGAAACTGAGGAAATTAACCTCGGTTTGGATTTTGAATTTTTCAAATCGCGTTTAAGAGGTGGTGTGGATGTCTATAGCAGAAAGACTAAAGGAGGCTTGGTTCCTACGCCAATTCCTTATGAGTTGGGTTCTACTTTGTATTATGCAAACTTTGTAGATGTGAGCAATAGAGGTGTGGAAGTAAGTTTGGGTGGAGATATCATCAAAACTGAAGATTTCTTGTGGACTGCCAATGTCAATTTTTCAATTAACAGAAACAAATTAGATAAACTAAATGGTTCTAACATCAACCCATACCAATTAGATTATTTTGTTGAAGGTCAACCGGTCGGAACCATTAAAGGTTATAAAGTGACCAAAATTTTCCAATCACAAGATGAAGTTGATGCCTTAAACGATGCATCTCCAACGGGAGTTTACGATCAATTCTCAACGGGAGCTGGTGATTATATGTATGCAGATACTAATGGTGATGGACGCATTACTGTTGACGACCGCGAGATTATCGGTAATATTGAACCTGATTATTTTGGAGGAATCTCAAATACCTTCACCTACAAAAGCTTTAGTTTGTCAGCATTGCTACAGTACTCTGTTGGTGCTGAATCGCTTTGGGATGCTATTCCAAGGGGAACTTTCAACCAATTGGGAGAAAACAAATACAGTGAATATGCATTGAACACCTGGACACCAGAAACTCCTAACGCTCGTTATGCAAGAGCACTTTATTTTGATCCTTCTGCAAGTGGACGTATTTCAGACAGATATATGTATGACACTTCATATTTGAGATTAAAAAGTTTACAGTTGAGCTACAATTTCAATCCGCAACTCATGAAAAAAATCGGAGTTAGCGATGCGAAATTAATGCTTACAGGAACCAACTTATTGACATGGACCAAATGGCCAGGTATTGATCCTGAAACTTTTTCAGAAAGAGGTGGCATCATTGACCAAGTGAATAACGAAGATCCGTATCCATTGGCTAAATCATTCTCTGTAGGTGTTCAACTTCAATTCTAAAAAAACATATCTAAATGAAAACATATAGCACATTATTAAAATCAATCCTCTGCTTGTCAATCATCGTCTTGGCTACGAGTTGTAGCATTGATGATATCAAGCCTATCAATCAATTGACTGAAGAAAATGCAGTTAGAGATGCCGCCTCAGCGCAGTCCGTTCTTAATGGCGTTTATGATTTGGGTCGTGAATTTGACGTCAGTAACTTCCCGCTGTATTTAGCAGCTTATGGAAATGAAGGACGCATTGTTGGAAACGGCTTGTCGGGTTATCAGGGTTTTAACACCAATGAAGTGCCTGTTCAAAACATATATTTGACCAACCTTTACAATGGATTGTACAAAATCATAAATTTGAGCAATTTCTTGATTCAAGAATTGGAAGCAGGAAAAGCCATTGATATATCTGATTCGCGTAAAGCAGAAATGATTTCTGAAGCCAAATTTCAACGCGCGTTTACCTATTTTAACTTATTGCGTTATTTTGGACAGTTCTACGATATTAACTCCCCCTATGGTGTGGTTGTAAGAACCGAATTTGCTAATGAGATCGTCGCACAACCAAGAAATTCCGTAAAAGAAGTTTACGCACAGATCCAATCTGATTTACAATATGCCTCCGAAAATGGGCCTGTTTATGTGGATCATTATTATTCTGGTAGTTTAGCCGCAAAAGCATTATTGGCTAAAGTAGAATTGTACTTAGGCAATTTTGACACGGCTGCAACACTTGCAGAAGAAGTGATCAATAATGGCGAAGGTTATGCCTTGGAAGCTAATTATGGAAGTATTTTCATGAACAGTTTTAACTCTTCAGAAGTTATTTTCGCACCATTCTCCGGAAAAGGTGCTGAAGGAGGAAGCCAAATGGGTTTGATCAACAGAACAACTTTTAGTGAAAGCTTAAGAAGTTTAGCTGATGCTCAAGTGGGAACTTCTAACGATGGCGATCTATTTGAAGAAGGCTCTGGTTATGATCCACGTTTTAGTTATGCTTATTCTGATGATACTCAAGGTGTAAATACGCAAGGTAAATATCCGTTTGGAACGACTTCGGGAGGACAAAACAATACCATTTACCACTTGCGTTTAGGAGAGTTCTATTTGATTCACGCTGAAGCGGAAGCAAGACGTGTTGGAGGAGATCTTGAGGCGGCCTTAGAGAGTTTAAATACGATCAGATTGCGGGCAGGCGTAGCTGAGAAAACGCTTTCAAATAAGACTACTTTGCTAGAAGACATTCGTCAGGAAAAACTTTTGGAATTGTTTTTTGAAAATGGCGAGCCATGGTTTGATGTTGTTCGTTATGATATCTTAGGCAATCTTAGTGCGTCAACCATTAAGTCGACTTTGACTTCTAAAGATAAATTTATATTGCCAATGACTTCTCAGGTAAGGATTGGTAATACTAACATCGTCCAAAATCCTGGATATTAATAAATAAGAATAATACAGATGAGAAATTTAGTAGTAATTGCAATGATCGTGTTGTTTGCTTCTTGTAAGCAAGAACCACATGTTCCTAAAGATTATGCCGTGATTCACGGTACTATCAAGAATGTAAATGACAGTATTAGTCTTCGTCTTTACAATCCTGAAACTTCAAAATCAGTAATTATTGAAGTGGACAAAGATGGAAACTTTAGAGACACTTTAAAGTTGGATAAGCCAACCTCGTACAATGCTGTTTATAACAACATCTTTGTGATGTATCTTAAAAATGACATGGATCTTCAAGTGGATTTTGATTCCGAAAAAATTCAGGAAACCATCACTTTTAAAGGAAAGGGCGAAGATGAAAACAACTTTTTAAAATTTAAGTCTAAGCATGTAGCAGGACTTTTTGGAGAAGATTATAAAGAGTACTTAGGCTTGAATGCCGAAGATTTCAATACGACGACCCACAAGTTTTTAAAAGATTTTAATACAGAATTGGATAAGAAAGCAAATGTTCTAGACTCCGCTTTTGTAGCCAAAGAAAGAGCAGACATAGAGGAATTTAAAATCAACATGGAAGGACAACACCAAGAGCAATTGGAAATCAATGCCAAGTTGGGCCAAGGGAAGCCTTCTCCTGATTTTAAAAATTATACCAATTACAATGGTGGTAAAAGTTCTTTAGCCGATTATAGAGGCAGCTATGTATATATTGACGTTTGGGCAACTTGGTGTGTGCCTTGTATTTATGAAATTCCATTTTTGGCCAAAGTTGAAAAGCAATATGAAGGCAAAAACATCAAATTTTTGAGTATTTCTGCTGATCAGCCTAAAGATGAACAGAAATGGCGTAAAATGATCAAGGACAAAAACATGCACGGCATCCAGTTAATGGCTGATAATGCGACAGAATCACAGTTCTTTGCGGATTATTACATCTATGGCATTCCACGTTTTATCCTGTTGGATCCACAAGGTAATATTGTTGCTTACGATGCACCAAGACCTTCAGAAGAAAAGTTGAAAGACCTTCTTAACAGTTTAGATATTTAAAAATTTTGAGATTAGTAGTAATACTTTAATTTGAATTAGCCTTCGATAAAGTAGTAAAAGGGTCATTCATTTTGGATGACCTTTTTTGAGTCTAATTTTATATTCCCAATTCCAGCAATTAATTGAAATAAACCTACCGATTTTATTTAGATTATAGAATGTTTTTATAAAAGCCGTTTTACTTTAACTAGGAAACGCTTTTAAGAATGTATGTTAGACTGCCAATTATATAGTAAGAACCAAATTATGGCCTCCATATTCAAATCAGGTTAATTTCTAACTTGTTTATACTTTTCAGTCAAGGGCTAGATTTTAAATCAAAACTCGAATAATTATTTTGTTGCGACTAAATCTCGTAAATTTCATCACTTTATAAAAAAGTCTTATAAACCATTGCTTTACTATATGAAAAAACTATTGCTTTTATTCCTTCTGGGTGCTTCACATTTAGGCAGCGCACAAATGAAGGTTGATGATGTTAAAACGTTTACTTTAAAAAACGGAATGAAATTTTTAGTTGTTGAGGATTTTTCCATTCCCAATGCTAATATGTATTTGTTTTACAAAGTGGGCAGCCGTAATGAATATCAAGGCATTACGGGCTTATCCCATTTTTTTGAACATATGATGTTTAATGGCGCCAAAAAATATGGTCCTAAAATGTTCGATCAAACTATGGAGTTCAATGGCGGTTCCAATAATGCCTATACAACTTCAGACGTAACAGTTTATACGGACTGGTTCCCAGCTTCAGCAGCCGAGGTCATGTTCGATCTGGAAAGTGATCGTATTGCCAATTTGAGCATCGATCCTTCCATGGTAGAAAGTGAGCGCGGTGTGGTGTTAAGCGAGCGCAGAACCGGCCTTGAGAATTCCCCTTGGAGACAGTTGTTTGAAACAGTTCAGGCTACCGCCTTTCAGGAACATCCGTACCATTGGCCAGTGATTGGTTATGAAGATGACATGAAAAATTGGACCCAAGCTGATTTGGAACGCTATTTCAAGACGTATTATGCGCCAAACAATGCTGTGGTGATCGTTTCGGGAGCACTTAAATTTGACAAGGTAAAAGCCTTGGCCGAAAAATATTTGGAACCTATTCCTTCACAGCCAGAACCACCAAAAGTGCATATCGTTGAACCGAAACAAACAGGAGAGCGTCGCATTACGGAGCAGAGAGATGTCGCCACGCCTTACCTTTTGATTTCATACCATACGCCAGAAACCAAAAATGAAGATTACTATGCACTCAGTATGTTGAGTTCCATTTTGGGTAATGGGCAGTCCTCGCGATTATATTCAGAATTGGTGGATAAACAACAATTGGCCACACAAGTATTTACATCTTTTGATACTTCATTCGACCCTAGCTTGTTTTCTATTGGAGCAGTTGCAAATAGAAATGTAAATGAGTCTGATTTGGAAAAGGCAATTTATATCGAAATCGATAAAATAATAACAGACGGCATCAGTCCAGCTGAACTTCAGAAAGTTAAGAATCAGAAATTAATGGAGTTTTACAGCCAGACGGAAACGATCAATGGTAAATCCAATACGCTTGGTACCTACGAAGTCTTTTTTGGGGATTATAAAAAAATGTTCAGTGCTCCTGAAAACTATAATAAAGTTACGGTAAAGGATATTCAAGATGTTGCTAAAAAATATTTTTCAAAAAGCAATAGGACTGTGGGAGTTTTAAAATCAAATGTTGAAAATTAAGGTAGAAATCTGATGAAAAAAGTAATTCTAATTATAATAGTACTGCTGGCAACTCCGGCAATTATAGTGGCACAAGCATTTCAATTGCCTAATTACACGAGCTTTACATTGCCTAATGGTCTTGTCGTTAATTTGATGGAACAGCATGAAGTTCCTGTAATTGCACTTAATGTGATCCTTCCTGCGGGAGCTATATACGATGGCGAAAAGGCTGGTTTAGCCTCTTTTACTGCCGATGCGCTTAAATTGGGTACAAAGAATTATACCAAAACGCAATTGGATGAAGCGCTGGATTTTGTTGGTGCCAACATCAATACCACGGCGCGCAAGGAATATGCTTCCCTAAATGCAAAATTTGCGGCCAAGGACTCAAAAGAAATATTGAACATTGTTAAAGACATCTTGCTTTATCCTACGTTTGACGCAGCAGAATTTGAGAAGGAAAAAAATCGCGCGCTTGTTGGTTTAGAACGACAAAAGGAAAGCCCAAGAAGCATCATTCCTTCCTATTTTGACCAATTGATCTATGGCAATCACGTTTATGGCAATATCCCTCAAGGGACTGTAGCAACCGTAGGCGCCTTAAAAGCTTCAGATTTAAAGGAGTTTTACAGTGCCAATTATTCCCCAAATGGTTCAGCGATAAGCATTGTGGGCGATTTTTCCAGTAGGGAAATGAAAACCATGATTACCAAATTGTTTTCCGAATGGAAAAAATCGGCAATCCCAAAAGTCAACTTGGCCTCAAAACCACTTCCTGTTTTTTCGGAATCAAGGGTATTATTGGTAAACAAGGACGATGCAAAGGAAACAACATTCTATATTGGATCGCCAGGCATTAGCAGAAATAATCCAGAATTTGTAGATATCTCCATTATCAACACCCTATTTGGTGGCCGATTTACCTCCATGTTAAACGATGAATTAAGAGTTAATTCTGGGTTAACCTATGGTGCCAATAGTAGGTTTGATGCGTTGAAATACGGCGGGTCCTTTACGATTTCGACATTTACGGCAAACGAAACGACCGAGCCAGCCATTGACAAAGCCTTGGAGGTCTTAAATACACTGCATAGCAAAGGTTTGGATGAGCAATCGTTAGCTTCGGCCAAAAATTATGTAAAAGGACAATTTCCACCTAAATATGAAACGGCTACACAGCTTTCGGTGCTTTTAGGAGAAATGTTTTGGTATGATTTGGATAAATCCTTTATCAACAATTTTCAAAAAACGGTTGATGCCTTGGATCTGAAAAAAGCCAATCAAATTATTGAAACCTATTTCCCGAAGGATAAACTACAGATTGTCTTAATTGGAAAAGCCTCAGAAATAAAAAAGATTGCTGAAAAATATGGAAAAGTAATTGAGACAGAAATCAATACTTATCCGAAAATGTAATCCACGGCACTTAAGTGTTATCTAATAACTCCCAGAAAAAACAAGACCTAAATGAGGTTGTCAGTGTTTTGTTTGGGAGTTGTTTTTTATATGTGGGCTACGGCATCTTCATGTTGGCATAAACCCGATGCGCTGCAGGCATGATGACATCTGCTTTTTTGATAGTAACATCAAGATCTTCAGACGTGGAGAAGTCATTTATAAAAAAGCTTCCAACAACCAGCAATAAGCCAATAGAAGCACTAATAATTGGTGCTAATTTAGAATTCATGACACTATGGATTTAAGAGAATGATACCTCATTTAAGGGTGCATCTCTTAAATCAATAGAATGTCATCATCTTTTGAAAATTATTTTTCGGAAGTAGCGTATTTTTTGCCTAATTCGGTCAACATTTCAGCGCTCATTTTTTTGAGATCGAACTGATGGTTCCAGTTCCAATCTTTTCTGGCAAGACTGTCATCAATTGATTTTGGCCATGTATCGGCAATCTGCTGTCTGAAATCCGGATTATAGGTAATGGTAAAATCCTTGATGTGATTTTTAATTTCAGCAGCGATGTCTTTAGGTGTAAAACTCATGGCGGCCAAGTTATAAGATGATCTAATAGATAATGATTCAGCAGGTGCATCCATAATTTGAATGGTCGCATCAATGGCGTCATCCATAAACATCATTGGCAATTCGGTGTTTTCTGATAGGAAACTTTCATATTTTCCATCAGTGATGGCTTTGTGATAAATTTCAACAGCATAATCTGTGGTGCCGCCTCCTGGCATGGTTTTCCAGCTAATGATTCCCGGATAGCGGATACTGCGCACGTCAACACCGTATTTATCATAATAATATTCGCACCAACGTTCGCCCACTTGTTTGGTCATCCCATAAACTGTTGTAGGCTCCATAACGGTGTGCTGAGGTGTATTATCTTTAGGAGTGGTTGGTCCAAAAACGGCAATACTGGATGGCCAGAATACTTTACTTATAAATTTAGCCTTCGCAAGATTTAAAACATGAAATAAGGAATTCATATTCAAGTCCCAAGCTTTCATAGGGTACTTTTCTCCCGTAGCACTTAACATAGCGGCCATTAAATAAACGGTGTCGATCTGATGTTTTTCTACACAAAGCAAGATTGAACCGTAATCTTGTGCGTCAACAATTTCAAAAATTCCTGAATTGACTAAGTCAAGATTGTTATAATTGATGTCTGATGCGATAACATTTTCATCGCCATGAATGCTTCGTAATTTAAGCGTTAATTCAGAGCCAATTTGGCCACCTGCGCCAATAATTAGAATTTTTTGAGCCATTGTTGATAGATTTGAAGGCAAAAGTACAAAGTTTTTTGATGAAGATTATCCTGTTTTATGGAATGAATTTATGATTCATATAATGTCATGTTTAACTAAAACCTCTCAAAAGTAGATCATTGTATAATTTTTACACGGACTGTTACGTGAAAATTGAGTTTTTACACACTTTTCAAAAATTAAAAATCCCGGTAAATCTAGTTATTGTTCTGATAATCAGATTTCTAGAGGTCTGCTTCATGCTGATCGCTGCAATGGCATGTTTATTTCTTATTAGATAATAACACAACAAACAAATAACAGTTAAACAATAAAATTTAAAAGATTATGAAAAAGGTAGTTTTATCAGTAGCAATCGTATTAGGAGGATTATCAACTTATGCAACTTCAGCATTCGCAATGAATACAACAGATGCCATAATGATAACCATAAATCAAGAATATAAAGAAATTAAAGTAGATGCACTTCCACAAGCTGTGAGAGATGCTTTGGCAGCAGATTTTCCAACTGCCACGCTTGATAAAGCTTATGTAAATGATGCGCAAGAGTATAAATTGGACATTACTGTTGATGGCGCGAAGTCATCCGTATACGCTGACAAGGACGGAAACTGGATTGAAAAGGAATAAGTTCCATCGATTATAGTATAGTAGTATAACATATCTCAAATAAACATTTAAAACATATAACATCATGAAAAAAGTAATTTTAACAGCAGCAATCGTATTGGGAGGACTATCAACCTATGCCACATCAGCATTTGCAATCAAACAAACCGATGAAATAGTGGTAGCCGTACAGGACGATTATAAGGAAATAAAAACCACAGCGCTTCCAAAAGCTGTAAAAGATGCATTGGCAGCCGATTTTCAGACCGCGACTCTTAATAAAGCTTATGTCAACCATAAGCAAGAATATAAATTAGAGATTACCGTTGATGGAGCGGCATCAACGGTGTACGCTGATAAGGATGGACACTGGATTAAAAAAGACTAAGAATCCACTTTATTTAAGCAGAAAAAGGACGTTTTTATAGAACGTCCTTTTTTTTTATGTTTTTTTTAGAAGGTTTACTGAGTTTAACTTGATATTTTTGTAAAAATGAACAAGCTATGAGCGCGATTTTGTTGGTTGAAGATGATGTCAGTTTTTCTGAAATGTTACGACGTTTTTTGGAGCGCCATCAGCATGAGGTTACCTTAGCTTACACCCTTGAAGATGCCAAAACGAAAGTTAAGAATTCGACTTTTGATTTGGTGTTTACTGATCTCCGACTTCCTGATGGCGATGGGATTGCATTATTGAACCATATTAAAACCAAGGACGCTTCTGTTCCTGTGGTTCTGATGACAGGTTACGCCGAAGTTTCCACCGCTGTTAAAGCCATGAAAGATGGTGCTTTTGATTATATCTCTAAACCATTTAATCCGGAAGAGGTATTGCAGGTCGTGAAAAATGCGTTGAACGAAAAACATCAAACAAAAACACCACAAGACCCAACACCTTCCACACCAAAAAATCAATCTAAAGCTGAGGCAGGGTTTGTAACTGGGATTAGCGCCGCCTCAAAGGTGTTGTATGATCATATTAATCTGGTGGCACCTACAAACATGTCGGTTTTGATTTCAGGCGAAAGTGGAACAGGTAAGGAAGTGGTCGCTAAAGCCATTCATTTAAAAAGCTCGAGAAAAAATAAGCCTTTTATTGCGGTCGACTGTGGCGCCATTCCAAAGGAAATAGCGGCTAGCGAATTTTTTGGACATAAAAAAGGCTCTTTTACAGGAGCCATCAATGATAAAATAGGCCATTTTGAAGCCGCCAACGGTGGTACCTTATTTTTGGATGAGGTGGGGAATTTAACTTACGAAAACCAAATTCAATTATTGCGAGCACTTCAGGAGAGACGTGTCAAACCTATCGGAAGTAATGACGAAATTGAAGTCGATATTCGATTGTTGACGGCGACTAATGAGGATTTACTGAAAGCCGTGGAGCAAGGCGATTTTAGAGAAGATTTATACCACCGATTGAATGAGTTTTTTATCAAAGTTCCTAATTTGCAAGAACGCCGGGATGATCTTATTCTTTATGCCGATTTCTTTTTGGAAAATGCCAATCAGCAATTGAACAAATCCATCATCGGTTTTTCTCCAGAAGTTTTAAAAATATTCCAAACCTATTCTTGGCCAGGGAATTTGCGTGAGCTTTCCAACGTTATCAAACGTGCCACTTTATTGACCACTGGTCATGTAATTCAAAAGGAAGTGCTTCCCCATGAATTGTCTGCTGCACCTATAAAAGAAGTAACGCCACCTTCTTTTTCTGCAAAAACGAATGAGAAGGAGTTGATCTTAAAAGTCCTTCAAGAGGCCAACAACAATAAAACCCAAGCGGCAAAATTGCTTAATTTTTCCCGAAAAACACTTTACAACAAACTCAAGGAGTATGATTTGGAGTGATATAAGCTTCCATGTCCTCACAAAAAGCCGTGAGCTTAATTTCTAACGCTTCTAAAAGTTGATTGTCCACAACAGGGCTCTGCTCTAATATTTCTAGGTGAGGCACCACAGTAGTGGCTTTTAATTGCTTAAACATCGTGAGCATGCGATGACTCAGGTCCTTGATGGTTTGCAGGTCGTTTTGCTGTTGCGCCAATTTTAACTCGGCCATGTGTTTTTTGGTGTCTTTTAAAAATAATTCTAAAAGCGATTTTAAAGCCTCTTCATCATAATTTAAAAATCCGGCGATGGAATTGGTGTCAAAATAGTCGGATCGGAAAGTTGTTTTTTTATGATCTTCTTCAGGTTGTGTGATGCTTTCTGGAAATAATTCACTTAAAATATCAAACCAAATGTGGGCTTCAAAAGGTTTGTAAACCACTTTTGAGAAGCCACTGTTGAGATATTCTTCCGTATCAATATCCTTTCTGCCCGTCATGGCAATAATGGGTTGCTGTTTATAAAATGGTAATTGTTTTACGGTTTCCATAAAATGAAAACCATTCATTTTTGGCAATTGAATGTCGGTAATGATCACGTCATAAGACAGGTTTTCCAATGCGGAAAGTGCTGCTTTGGCATCTTCAAAGGCATGAGTGGTCACTTCATGTTGCTCTAAAATATCAACGATGAGTTGGCGCAGTGACACATCATCATCCACCACGACGGCTTTTAATTTGAAATTTGCGTTGGATGGTGTGACTGCTTTAATCTCCAAAGGTTGATCAGAAAGCTTTACCGGAAAAAAGAATTCAAAACTGCTTCCTTTTCCAGGTGCGCTCTCTAAAGTCAATTGACCTTTTAATAAATTCACTAGTTTTTTTGAAATCGCTAATCCCAGACCAAAACCGGAATTTTTGGCATTACTGATTTCGTTAACTTGGGTAAAGGCATTAAAAATATCGTGTTGTTTCTCTTTACTAATGCCAATACCTGTATCGGAAACGTTTATGACGGCACTATAAGCTCTGTTTTTTACCTGCAATTTAGTGCTGACGGTAATACTGCCTTTATCAGTGAATTTATAGGCATTGCCGATAAGATTGTATAAAATTTGTTTCACTCGGAAAGGATCGGAGGCAATCGTAATGTCAAGCGCTGGGTCTTGATTTATGATGAGTTCAATAGGTTTGTCGGCGTAAATGGCCTTAATGTTTTCAGTGGTTTCATCCACAAGACTATTGAGGCAGAAAGGCACCATCTCAATTGTAATATGACCATCTTCCAATTTGGAAAACTCTAAGAGGTCATCCACTAATTGACTCATATAACTGGAAGCATTTTTAATATGGTCCAAATAGTTTTCCTCTTTGCTGTTTTGCGCGGTTTTGTGCAGCAATTCACTATAGCCAGAAATGGTGCTCAATGGCGATCGTAAATCATGACTGACCATATTGATCAATTGCTCCCTGCTTTTTAATAGGGAGTTGGTGTAGGCATTGGATTTTTCAAGTTCATCGCGATACTCCTGACTTTTCCAAAAATCATTTAAAATGATAAATGAAAAAATGGTGACCAAAATAAAACTGACAATGGCCGACAATGAAATGATCGTCGTGCCTCTATCCAGTGCTTTTTGACGTTGGGTAATGATACTTTGAGAAGAGGCGACCATCTCACGTTCCAATGTGCGAAGCAGATTTCTTAATTGACGAGAGGTTGTCAAATCGTTTTCCACCAGTTCGCGCTCCTTAAGCATCAAGGATTGCTTTTGCGCAGCGAAATCTTTTTGAATTTTATTGAGCATGTTGCGTGAAGTGGTCACGATGGAGTCAATTTCCTTTTGATCGACTTCGTTTACAGGATCTTTTGTTTTGACTTCATTTAAATAGGTCACCCAATCCTCTAAGACCTCTTTGGTCTTGGGATCCATTCCCTTCGGATTTTCCACAAGATCTTCTAAGGTCGATTTTCCTAAAATAGGATCAATAGTCTTTAGTTTGTTAATGGTTTGTTCGATGGAGTTTTCAGAGCTGCTTGTGTTTTTAAGACGTCTCAACTCATTCAGGTCTTGTTGTTTTTTGTCGAAAATTACTTTCACACTATCTAAAAGTGCCTTTTGATAAGGATTGTTCACTAAAACCATCAAGGTGTCAATAGTGGTAATAAGACTATCATTTTGCGAAATATAGGCACTAAATTTTTCGTCCGTATTCATCTGAAGCGCTGCTCTGGCCAAGCTTTCATTCTCATAAATATCGGCCACCAAACCACTTATTTTTATGAGTTTATGACGTTCTTTGAGGTCGTCAGTTTGGGTAGCGGTAAAATTGCCCAATTCAGAAAACACCAGCCATCCTGAAATTGCCGCTAATATCCCCAGTGCGATATAGCCAAAAAGAACCTTGAAAGTGATTTTTCTGTTAGATGATTTCATAAACACATTTAAAACTTGGGCCAAGATAAAAAATGTGTTTCAATCGCATTGCCCCTAAAACTATTTTGTGTTGAATTAAATTTAGTTGAATGAGATCAATAATTGAAAAGCTAATAAATGAAGATAACTTTAGTTTATTTACCTTTGAACGCTAATCATCTATTTTCAAATGTCTTTGTGGTATGAAACAACTCTTGTTATTAAGTATCTTAATTTTTATTGGTTGTAAATCTGAGCCAAAGGTTGAAGACCTACCTTCTGAAAATCAGGAAAACGCCTTTGCTGTTACTGCAGAGGATATTGAAAAACTCAACTATACAGATTATATTTTGAGTCCCGATAGTGAACAGGCTATTAGGGATTGGCAAAAATATCAGGATTTACAAGTTAATATTGAGCTTTTAAAGAAGGCAAACCTTTCGTTTTTTAAGGTCGAGAAGAAAATCATGCAAGAGTTTATTAACGAATTAAAAGCAGGCCAGCCTGAAAGCGTTAACACACCAGCAATACGCTCACGAATGACGGTTTTAGAAACCAATTTACTAAGGCTGCAAGACCTTGCCAATCTCGATAACATTAAGAAAAAAGAGCTATTGGAAGCCATCAAAGAATTGCTTGTCGCAGATGTCAATCTGAAACTTCAAATCAACAAAAAGTTTGAAAAGGAAGCGCAGCAGATTCAGGTGCCGGTGAAGTAGGCATTAGGGATGAGGTATTAGGGATTAGGTGTGAGGTTAAGATTGCTGATTGCAGATTGAAGATTGTTGATTACATGAACGTGCCTTCTCGGTACGGACGAATTTTTAAATGACTGCTAATCGAACACTTCAGACTAAATACTGCTGACTGAAGACTGAAGACTGCTGACTGAAAACCGTCAAAAACTCTCTTAATTTCTTGTTAATATGTAACAAAAACGAGCAACAAGCTTCTTATAATAACTATTTTTAGTCAAATTAAACACTTAAACACTATGAAAACCAATCTTAAGTACGCGTTGGCGACTACTGGTTTAGTATTTGCGACCCTTGTGGGTTGTAAAGACGAACCAAAAAAGGACACGGCAATGGCGGACGAAAAAATTCCAGGAATTGTACTCGAAAACATGGACACTTCTGTCAGTCCGAAAGACGATTTCTACAAATATGTTAATGGAAACTGGGAGAAAAACACCACGATTCCTGATGATGAAACCCGTTGGGGAGGTTTCGGCGTTTTGCGAAAGGAAACCCGTCAAGACGTCCTTAATATTGTAAATACCGCAATTGAACAGAATACTTATGCGGATGGCACGGACCAAAAGAAAGCCTTGTTGCTTTTTAAAAGTGAGTTGGATTCGGTGGCGAGAAATAATGCGGGAATTGCTCCCATTGAACCTGCATTAAAAGCGATTGCCGGCATCAAAAACCTTAATGACGTGCAAACCGTTTATGCCACAGTTGATGGCGTGAGCGCACCTTTTGCAGGCCTGGGGTCGTCAGCAAACCTTAATGACAGTAGCATGAATATGGCTTGGATCTTTCCTGGCGGACTAGGATTGCAAAGAGATTATTATTTGGATCAAGATGCGAAATCTAAGGAAATCAGACAGCAATATGTAGATCATATCACGAGAATGCTTCAGTTTATCGGTTATGATGAAGTGAAAGCAAAAGCTGCGGCAAAAAAGGTTTTAGAGATGGAAACCAAATTAGCCGAGCCAAGATTGGATAAAGTGGCGATGAGAGATGCGCGTAATTATAACAATCCGACGTCTTTTGCAGATTTACAAAAAATGACTCCTGCCATCAACTGGCAAAAATTGGTGGACGATTTAAAGATTGATAAAAAGATCGAAACTGTAAATGTCATGCAACCGAAATACATGGCTTCTTTACAAAATTTCTTAAAGCAAACGCCTATTGAAGACCTCAAAACCTTAATGGTTTGGAATACTCTAAACGATTCTGCTAGCTATTTAACTACAGAAATGGAGAAGGCAAACTGGGATTTTTATGACAAAACACTGAATGGTGTACAAAAGCAACGTCCTGCACAAGAGCGCGCCTTAGCTACTGTTGATCGTTCTGTTGGCGAGGCTATTGGAAAAGTTTATGTAGAGGCGAAATTTCCACCAGAAGCGAAAGCCAAAGCTGAAGAAATGATTGCCAACGTGATCCAAGCGTTCAAGAACAGAATCACGAAGTTAGATTGGATGACTGAGGATACTAAGAAAAAAGCAATTGAAAAATTAGATAAATTTACCGTTAAGATTGCCTATCCTGATGAGTGGGAAGACTATTCAAAACTTCAAATAAAAGAAGGTAATGGCTATGCCCAAAATATGTTGGCCGTTAGCCATTGGGCCAGAGATAAAAACTTCTCTGAAATCAATGAGCCTGTGGATCGAAAAAAATGGGGGATGGCTCCACAAACAGTAAATGCGTATTTCAATCCACGAAATAACGAAATTGTGTTTCCTGCTGCTATTTTACAGCCACCGTTCTATAATTACACCGCGGATGATGCTGTGAATTATGGTGGTATTGGCGCGGTCATTGGCCATGAAATCTCTCATGCTTTTGATGATTCTGGAGCGCGTTATGATGGCGATGGTAACTTGAAAAATTGGTGGACAGAAAAAGATTTAGAGGAATTTACCAAACGTGCTGATGCTTTAGCTGAGCAATACAGCGGTATTGAAGTATTGGACAGCGTGTACATCAACGGTAAATTTACTTTAGGTGAAAATATTGGTGATCTTGGTGGTGTTCTTGGCGCTTATGATGCTTTGCAATTGGATTTTGCGAAACACGGTCGTCCTGATAATATTGACGGATTTACACCAGAACAACGTTTCTTTATGAGCTGGGCAACCGTTTGGAGGACTTTATCCAGAGAGGATGCACTTAGAACTCAAATCAAAACCGATCCACATTCCCCAGGAATCCAGAGAGCAACACAACCTTTAAAAAATATTGATGCGTTTTACGAAGCCTTTGATATTAAAGAAGGAGATCCAATGTACTTGGCACCTGAAAAGCGTGTGAGAATTTGGTAATATTTTAAATGCTATTTTGTTTATAAAAAAAAGCAGTCTATTTTAAAATAGACTGCTTTTTCATTTAACCCTGTTTATAAGTGTTAATCCGTTCCTTTTGCACGGCTCAACAAGGCTTCCTTGCTAATTCTGGCCATATTGAAATTAGGATCAATGGCCAATGCGCGATTTAAAGTAGCGATTGCAATTTCCTGATTCGCGTCTTTATCTTCACTATAAGTCACAATTGCTTTTAGATATAATAATCCAGCTTTTAATGAGGTTTGATAAGGCTGTTGTTGTTCGTAATAGGTGCGTCGCATTTCATCCGTAACATTAGCTAAGCCGTATTCTACTTTTTCTTGTGCCCCGACTAAATCGCCAGTTTGTAACATTAAATCAGCCAATTCATACGCCAAAGTTGCACTAGGTTGTTTTTTGTAAAGGAGATTATAAAACTCCAAAGCGCGTTGGCGCTCGCCCAAAGCATTAAGAGCAATGGCTTTGATTTCTGTGTTCAAATCAGAATCAGTGGCGCTTTTTTCAATGCCGATGGTGTTTAAAGCTTCCATATTGCGACCTTCAGAAACATAGATATAAGCCAAGGTGTCTTTTCTTGCCTGACTTGGTTTAAGGACATCCAAGTGCGTCATGGCATTGATAACGCCTTGTACGTCACCTTGCTTTTTCATTTGTTGGTAATATTTTTCAAAGTGTTTTTGAAGTTCTGTTTTTGTCTGGGCAGTGATGCTTAATGAGCTCATCACGATAACAACGAGTATAAATTTTTTCATTTTCAATTGGTGTATTCTAGCCTTTAAATCAGGCCGTTATTTTAGTTAATTGCGCCAAATCTATAAAAATTAATAAAACAAACTCTTAAAAGCGTGCTAATTGTTACAGTTTGTGGGTAAAGACATAATGCAACTCCCGTTCCACTTTTTCGCTCGAAATGATTTTCCCTTTGCTCGGTGTGGCATGGTCAAAATGGGGAAGTGGCAACTTTTGTATTTCGCAAAGCGAGTTGTAATACTTTTCACGTGAAGGATGCTGCGGTGCCACCGCATTAAAAACGGTGTTCCATTGTTCCTTTACGATGATGTTTTTTATAATGGCAATACAATCCTCTTGATGGATTAAATTGACCGGACCTTCAGGATCTGGCGCATTTTCTTTTCCGGAAAGGTATTTCGCTGGATTGCGATCGCCGCCAATCAATCCTCCAAATCTTAAAATTGTGGTTTCGAAATTAGGATTGTTTTTAAAAACATCTTCGGCGCCAATCAATTGTTTTGCAGCATACGATTGACCATTTGGAGCGTTTTCATCGGTAATCGTGGGTATATCAACCTCCTCTTCATACACAGAAGTAGAACTCACATAAAGTACTTTTTTTATATCAGAATGTTCGATGTGCTTGCTTAGCAAATCCATCTGTTTTATAAAATTCGCCTTTGGATTTTTTCGTAATCCAGGAGGAATGTTTATAATTAATACTTCAGAATCTTTTAAACACTCTTCAATAGCGTCGGTGATGCCTTCTTCAGAAATAGAAACCACAAACGGAATGATTCCAGCCTTTTTTAAAACTTCTATTTTGCTTGGAGAAGTGGTCGAGCCTTTCACAAGATTGCCATTTCTGACCAATTCTGTTGCCAGTGGAAACCCCAACCAGCCACAACCGATAATACTGATGTGTTTATTCAAAAGTGATGGTTTTTTTTATGATGATAGCGTCGTTTAGTACAAATGGTTTCGGAATCATCGTCTTTGGACGTTCTGGGACATTAAACAAATCATTGCCAACGAGGTCAAAAGATACCTCAAAGATATTAAAACTAGTTTTTTGAGCTGCTGGAACCGTGAAATTCAATTCGATCAATTTGTGTTCCGTAACCATATAACTGAACAATCTGTTTTTTATGCGGTCATTAAAAACGTAATCTTCTCCTTCTTTCTTTTGAATTTCCAATCCGTTGATATTAAAGGATAAGAACTTATTGGAAGCGTCGGCATAAAACTCTAAGGTATTAACGTTGCGCTGTGGTGTAATAAATACTTTGATGTGTCGCGTATCGCCAATAATGGTGTCTTTTTGTTTGTCAACAAAAAAGGGTTTTAAGGCTTTAACTTCCGTTTCTTTACTGTAGGATAACTTCGTGCCATACTTGCTATCAAAGTTGATATTTGAAGTGTCAAAAACATCGGGATTATCGGTCAGATAAGCTTTGGTCCAATCGTCCAATAACTGATCATAAGTTGCCCAAACTGCCATGTCTTTATCGGCGTCATAGAGATAGACTAAACTGTTTGGTTTTGGTCCTTCTTCAGTAAAACCAGATTTCAGATGCGCGGCCACCAAAAATCCGAAAGCAGCAATGATTAGGAGGTAGGCCCATCTGTTTTTATATCTTGAAAATCCGAAGACGGAGATACATAAGGAGAACATAATCGAAACCAAAAGCGTGGTAGCCACAATGGTTTTAAGCCCAAGTCCGACGGGAAACATGACGATAAATGGCGACATGATCAGGAGTAAAGGAAATAGCAATAAAGTCATCAGAATAATGTTCGGATGTTTTTGGCGTATCAACACAAAAAGACTGATCAATCCAAAATACACCGGAATGATAAAAAAGCTGGCCCCTTTGAGTGTAAATGCGATGACACCACATATTATAAGCCATAAAAGCAACGGCGGAACGGCCAAACTCGCCGTGTTTTCCGGTTTATAGACTTTGTTGTAAAGCCACATGCACACCGCTGTAGAAAACAATGCAAAAGCCCAAATATATAGGTGTCCATTATACGGAAAACCTTGAAGGATTTCTCCATATTGCGGATAGATGATCAACAATAATTTCCAACCAAAAAAGCCTACGACCCCGTTGATGAGCAAGGCACCAATCCCCGGAAGGAAACCTAAAGCCATAAATTTGGATTCCAGTCTTCTTTTATGGATGCCATAAAATACCAAGCCAAGAAATATGAGAACAGCTAAAATGAGCATTGGAAATATCCAGGAGTTTGGATAGCTGATCATTTTAAAAAGCGGCACATTAAAATACACTGCATCCTTGTCACTCTTTAAAGTGTTGAGGTCGGCTTCCGAAAAATAAGCCAATAAAGGCATCAAATAACTACCTTGATGCTCCAAGGTGTTTCTGTCCAAGCGGTCATAATTATCTAAAGCGGTGTGATAATCAAAATGGTCATCAATAAAAGCGAAATTCAAACCATCAATATTGCCATCTTCCCTAAAGTAGGTCAAATCTGTATCATTCGGTAACATTTTATAGATGCTATAGGCCAGCGAATTGGCCACAGGATAATCAGGATTTGCTCTTTTGAAGCCGTTGATGAGGTTTTGGTTGCCGCCATTGGTTTCAATCAGCATATAGCTTGGACCTCCGCTGCCGCGGGCTTCAAAATTCAATACAAGGCCGACATCTTTTGCCCAAGGGTGTTGATTGACAAAAATATCGGCACCATTTAATCCTAATTCTTCAGCATCAGAAAAAAGAATGATAATATCGTTTTTAGGCGTTTTGCCTTGGCTTAAAAAAGCTCGCAGACCTTCCAAAATCGTAACCACGCCCGAGCCAGCGTCACTAGCACCATAAGAAGCATGCGATTTGCTGTCATAATGCGTGAGCAACATCAAGGCTTTGGAATTGTCGCTGCCCTTAATCCGCGCTAAGATGTTTTTAGGTTTGACAATACTGCCCCATTTTTTGTTTTGGCTATAGGCTTCTTGAATTTGGGTTTCTAAGCCTAAAGCGTTCAATTCCTGTATCAGGTAATTTTTGACCACTTCATGTTCGTCAGAACCGACATAATGTGGCTTTTTGGTAATGTTCTTGAGATGTTCCAAAGCGCGTTCGGAAGAGAAGGCAGTTGGTGCCGTTTGTAGGTCTGAAATGTGTGTTGGCAGTAACGCATAAAAGCTCCAATAAATGGCTAATATAATAAGTGCGACGGCAATGGCTTTTTTAAGCATGTGAAGAAATGTTAGTTGGTAGCTAAAACTACAAAATTAATTTGCTGTAAATGGATGTTAGGTTAAATGGTTAATTTTAATTAAATTTAAGCATCACAAAAAATTTTAATTATGGCTATCAAGAGTTTTCGAGGGGCACGAAAACCGCAACAAAAGGCTATTGAGCAGTTGCCGTTTAGGGTGTGCGATTTTATGAGTAGGGATTTGATTACGTTTAAACCGGATCAAAAAGTGATTGAGGTGGTGGAAATTCTGATCAAACATAGAATTTCTGGAGGACCTGTAGTGAACGATCAAAATGAATTGGTGGGGATGATTTCTGAAGGCGATTGTTTAAAACAAATTAGTGAAAGTCGCTATTACAACATGCCGATGGAGGATGATACCGTTGAAAAGCGCATGATAAGAAATGTCGATACTTTAGACGGGAATATGAATGTTTTTGATGCGGCCAACGTTTTTTTAGAAGCCAAACACCGCAGATTCCCGATTCTAGAAAACGGGAAATTAGTGGGGCAAATCAGTCAGAAAGATATTTTAAAAGCGGCTTTGCAAATGAAAGGCCAAAATTGGAATTCGACCGTTAAATGGCCGAATTGCTGATAAAGTTCAACGCTCACGTTTTACCAAAGCATAAAAATCCCCTTCAAGAGGCAAATAACCTTGATCATATACAAAGTAATAGATAGTTCCTGCTTTAGTGGTGTAGATGCTGGTAAAATAATTAAAGTCAAATCCTTTTTCAATAAGTTTCCCTCGGGAGACTTTTGTTTTTTGTTCCGGATTCAACGTTTCAAGAATGCGGTAATTTTTTCGCAGCCAATTATTGGTATTACGAATTAAGTTTTTGCTGTCCTTATTGACGGTATTGTTATAGGAATTACGGCACGCATCACTACAGAATTTCTTGTCAATCCGTCCAACGATTTTTTCGCCACACTCCAAACATCCTTTACTCATAGTTTACAAAGTTAATACGAGACAAGATACAAATTATTCATTGTCAATGACTCAGAAACCTTTGGCGATTATTAAGGTGTTGGTTTGGTTGACTTTTTCGTAAACTTCTGTTGTGTAGAATTGGGTTTTTAAAAAATCGATGACGGCAATTAAAGCGTTGCTTTTTGTTTTCTCTAATGAAGCATTAAAAATAACAGCACCATTTGTTGCACTGGCCTTCATAACATTCCGCCAAAAATTTAGCTCTAAAAATGATTTCGGGACCTCAATATCCACGAACAAATCGATAATGATGACATCGAATTGTTGAGTATTTGAGGTCATGAAGTTAAGGGCGTCGTCACAAATGATATCTAGGTTTTCGCTTTCTTTGAGATGGAATTCGGTTTTTGCGAGGTCGATAATAACGGGATCAATATCGACAGCCACGATAAGTTTTGAATAGTCAAAGTCGTGACGCAAAGTTTCAATGACACTGCCGCCGCCGAGACCTAAGAGCAGAATGAAATTGACGTTTTTTAAATCAATTTTTTCCAAGCCAAATTTTAAAATCCGTTGCAGGGAACCGTAAGAGTAATTGGCGTTTTTGGTATTGAGGTGCTTTTTCCCATTGTACCAGGTAATCTCCAAAGTGCCGCTGACATCAGAATGCACTTTTTTTGTAATCGGATAGAGATAGCTTAAAATTTTACTCATAGAAGTAAATATAGTGATTTCTGAAAATATAAAATTTTTGTGTTTATAATTTGTTGTGTTACATCTCTATGGTTTTCACTTTTAATATGGCCTTTCCATTTTCTACTGTTACTTCAATATGAAAGTTCGCTTCTGATGCCAGAATTCTCATTATATTATTTTAGCGATGTTCAAGACTCATTCTGTGATAAGTCAAAAAGGATTTGTCGATGCTATATAGATTTTAATTATTAAGAATCTGAAAACGTGTATTGTACAATTAAATGTCAAGATGGTATAACAAGTGTAACTAGAAGTTGTAGTGGAATGAAAGAAATGAAAAAACACGTGCATTTCAACCCTCAAAAGACGTACTTTGTGGGTAAAACTGCTGTTGTTTTGAAAAATTTAAATATATTTGTATTAACATGCTTACCCCGCTTCCCGTTTAGATCAGCGCGCTCAGGGTAAGCTTTTTACTTTTATGGCAAAATCTTCTTATAATAAACCTGCCTTAACTTATTCTCAACAAATTTCTCAGTTACAAAATAGGGGACTAATTATTTCGAATATACCAAGAGCAAAACACCTATTAGAAAGTATAAGTTATTACAGATTAAGTGGTTATTGGTATCCAATGCTTATAGATAAATCAAATCATTTATTTAAGGAAGGGTCTACTTTCCAAAATGCATTTGATATTTATTGTTTTGATAGAAGGCTTAGGATTTTAGTCTTAAGGGAGTTAGAGAAGATTGAGGTTTCTATAAGAGCTAAAATGATATACATCCTGTCCCATGAGTATGGAGCTTTTTGGTATCAAGATTCAATTCTTTTTAAAAATCTTATTAGGCACAGTAAAACCTTAGGGAGTTTACAGAATGAATATGAGAGAAGTGATGAAGAGTTTATTGAAGCTTTTCGCAATAAATATACAGATCCACTACCACCGAGTTGGATGATGTTAGAAATTACATCTTTTGGAACAATGTCTTTTTTATATAGTAATTTAAAGGATGGCAGAACAAAAAGAATGATTGCAAAACATTTTGGACTGAACGATAGAACGTTTGCTTCTTGGATGCATAGCATAGTTTATTTGAGAAATGTTTGCGCTCATCATTCGAGGTTATGGAATAGATCAATGAGTATTCAGCCTATTAAACCACAAAAGACCTCAAAATGCTGGATGGATGATTCCAAGGTAAGCAATAAAAAAGTATTCTTTATATTATCAATGATCTTGTTTTTAATGCAAACCATAAATCCAAGTAATACTATAGTTGTTAGGTTCAAAAAGTTATTGGCTGAATATCCTAACATTGATGTTAGCGCGATGGGGTTCCCAGATAATTGGAAAGACGAGAAGCTATGGAAATAAAATTTGTCCATGTTTTAAGATTAAATCATTATTTTTTATAAGGAGTTATTGCTGTTGGGTGACAAGTAAAACCAAATTTCATAAAATTATATACCTCCAAAGTCCAATCACTTGTATTGAGTTGGGAATTTTTTTATTTTAATTTTTAGAAGAAATGAAACTATAACCTCTATTTTTGAAAATCAACTCGAGTCTTATGAAATTATACATACTTCTTTTATCGGTAACGTTTAACTTATTGTCTTGCACAGGAAAAGACATCGCTCCACAAGATATTTTGACTAAAGCTACCCAGCAACTCAACAATTGGGAGACTTTAAGTTTTACGGCCGCGACGATTAATGCCGATGGCTCCAAACCAGCGACATCAACCGTTTATAAATTGAAGCGCGTTAATTATGAGCCACATTTGAAACTATTCTTTTTCAAGGAAATGAACAAAGAAGTAAGCATCTATTACAAACTGACGTCTTTGGCGGTGGTGGAAAATCAGAAAAAGAAAATCACAACTTTCGATTATGGAAAGGATCGCTCCATTCCAAAATATTTGGAGGCTTATATGAGCGATGATGACAATTTGCTGTTTACGGCGGAATTGTTGAGTAAGTTTAAAGATGACTTCTCATTTGTGGAAAAGTCAGATTTTAATGACCGACAAGTCTATGTTTACAAACTTCAGAATTACAAGCTTTGGCTGGACGCGAAGGACGCCACGCCGCTAAAGCTTGAAATCGATGATGGCGCATCAGGTAAAAAAGAAATAATTTATTCAGAGGTGGTGTTTAATGAGCCCATGAGTGAGGACTTATTTACCCATCCTGAAAAGGAAGGCTATATTTCTTCGGTTTATGGAATTAAAAAAGAACCGATGCTCAATGTCAAAGCGCCCAATTGGACTTTATTGGATCTCGATGGCAAAAAAGTGTCCTTAAATGACTTTAAAGGATCTGCAATTTTCTTGGAAGCTTGGGTGTCTTCCTGCAGTCATTGCATGGAATCCCTACCAAAAGTCAAGGAAATTGGTAAAGAATTTGGAGACAAGATTAAGGTGATTACGGTCAATTTTGATTATGACCTCTCAGAAACCAAAGCCACTGTAAAAGACAAAGACATCAATTATTTAGTGCTTCAAGGCGATGCCATCTTTGATCAAAATTATGATCTCCGTTCATTTCCATCTTATTTTGTGATTAATAGTGAGGGGACTATAATCTATTCAGAACGCGGTGCGATTGAAGGCAAGAAGGAGAAGGCGTTGTTTGAGTCGTTGAGGGTGGTTAAATAGCCGTTAGGCTATTCAATGTCAAGTACCAGATTTTATTTTTACGTGGTGTTGACAAGCGTTATTTCTTTTGTTTAGCCTCTATTTCAGGTAATTGTTTCTTGTATGCCTCCAAATTCCAAATCATATCATAATACGATAGATAGGATTGTAGATTTTCTAGGCCAAGCTCCGCTCTTCTTTTGTCAACATTGTCAGGGTCAATCAATGGCAGAACATAGGGCTCGCCAGTTTCTTCATCTTGACTAACTTGACTGCCATAAATCTGTTTTCTTCCATTTCTTAAGGCGACTCTATCTTCTAAAAGAGCTAAGTAACTCGCTCTAGCATTACCTTTACTAACGGCATCTTTTAGCATAGGTAAGTATTTTTCTTGTGTCTCAAGGTCAGAATGTTGAATTACTAAAAATAGGGTAACGTTTCCTTGGTCTCCAATTTTGTCGGTTCCCATCCATCCACGTTCATCAAGTATTTTTTTTACTTTAATTAAATTAACCGAATCGATTTTATCAATCTTTTCCCATTGTTCTTTAATTTCCTGCGATTTCCATCCATGTTTTTCACTTATGTTTTCTAATTCTGTGCGTGAGGATTGATCCAATTGGTAGATAGTATCTAAAGTTGCAACTAAAGGTTTGTCGAAATTTTCTTCTAACTTTTCCTTATTAGTTTTAATTAGCGACAACACCTCACTCCATCGTTTGTCGTTGTGCAAAAGACTTAGATCAGAATCTTGAATAATATGATTGTAATTATAATAATCTCCTGATTTCGAAATTTTAAATAATTGAACAAATGAAGAATCAACTTCTTTTGCTAAAGCCCAAGAGCACGCAGCATTATATCTGTCGACAGTTTTTGAGCTGTTTGTTTCTATATAAAAGGCTTCAGAATATTTTTTTGCAGCTTCTAAATAATTTTTAGAATTATAAAGAATAGAAGCTTCATTGATTAAGTCACTATATTTTTGGTCTTGACTATAGGTCTGAATTACAGAATGGACTACCTAATAAAAATGGGACTAAATTTCTCAGGCCGCCTTGTTGATAACTC
>NZ_JBMDWE010000041.1:0-31939 GCF_053579655.1 Gelidibacter sp.
GGTTCAGCGAAAGCTAAACTTGAGAAAGGTTCAGCGAAAGCTAAACTTGAGAAAGGTTCAGCGAAAGCTAAACTTGAGAAAGATTCAGCACAAGCTAATCTCATGAATGAAACTAAACCACTTCGAGAAATCGAGGTGGTTTTTTTGTGGGCAAAATTCAATGTTACAATCCTATAAAGCAGCTGTTATGCCGAGGCTATTCTAATTCAAAACACTCAACTTCAATTTCAACTAATGATATGATCGCCAGCAATTTTGAAGTTTACTTTTTGTTTTTGAATCATTTAAAAATTACCTTCGAAGTAATCGTGGAAGTTTCTGAACGTAATCGCATTTAAACAAGAAGACAACTTTTCAAAAAACGCCCTTGATAGAAATAGCCGACGGCTACTATTTAGGATTGCAAAAATTATTTGTAAACCACGAATCATCGCTAAATACCATAACCAATGAAAATAAAAAAGGTACTTATTGCCAACCGAGGAGAGATTGCCATTCGCGTGATGCGCGCCTGTACGGAATTAAATATTGCGACGGTGGCCATTTACACCTATGAAGATCGCTATTCGCAACACCGCAATAAGGCAGATGAATCCTATCAAATTGGTGAGGACAATCAGCCTTTAAAACCGTATTTGGATATGGATGAAATTGTGGCTTTAGCAAAATCCAAAAACTGTGATGCCATTCATCCTGGCTATGGTTTCCTTTCCGAAAACTCAGAATTTGCGAGAAAATGTGCTAATAACGGCATTATTTTCATCGGTCCGAGCCCAGAAGTTATGGATGCTTTGGGCGATAAAATTATGGCAAAGAAAATTGCTGTTAAATGCCATGTACCGATTATCCAAAGCAATAAAAAGAAACTATCCTCTCTAAAAGTCGCCCTATCAGAAGCCAACGCCATTGGGTATCCGTTGATGCTAAAAGCTGCTTCGGGTGGTGGCGGACGTGGGATGCGCATTATCAGAAAAGATGAAGACTTAGAACAAAATTTTGATTCGGCCAGAAATGAAGCCTTAAATGCGTTTGGCGATGATACCATGTTCTTGGAAAAATATGTGGAAGATCCAAAACATATCGAAGTACAAATTGTAGCCGATAATCACGGAAACATTCGCCATTTATTTGAACGCGATTGTTCGGTACAACGCCGCCATCAAAAAGTAGTGGAAATTGCACCTTCCTATAATGTTTCAGAATCAGTCAAACAAGCCGTGTATAAATATGCGGTTGATATTGCTACCGAAGTCAGCTATAACAACATCGGAACGGTTGAATTTCTGGTAGACAAAGATGATAACGTCTTTTTTATTGAAGTCAATCCGCGAATTCAGGTAGAACATACCGTTACTGAAATGGTTACGGGCATCGATTTGGTAAAAACCCAAATTTTCATCGCTGGCGGTTACAAACTTTCCGACCAACAAATAAAGATTTACGAACAGGAATCCTTAAAAACATACGGCTTTGCTTTACAATGCCGATTGACTACCGAAGATCCCAGTAATAATTTCACACCCGATTATGGCACCATAACGACTTACCGAAGTGCTTCAGGAATGGGTATCCGTCTCGATGCCGGAAGTATTTACCAAGGTTATAGTGTGAGTCCGTTTTTTGATTCGATGTTGGTCAAAGTCTCCGCACATGGCAGAACTCTGGACGGCGCGGTTCGTAAAATGGTGCGTGCGTTAAAGGAATTTCGAATTAGAGGGGTGAACACCAACATTCTCTTTTTACAGAATGTCATTCTCCATGACACTTTCAAGGAGGGAAAAGTGACGGTCAATTTTATTCAGAACACGCCTTCCCTATTCAAAATCAAATTGCCACAAGATAGAACATCGAAAGTCACGCAGTTTTTGGCAGAAGTGATCGTCAATGGGAATCCTGATGTGAAATATAAAGATGACACTAAAGTCTTCAGAAATCCGAAAGTCCCGAAATTCAACTTGGCCGCGCCACATCCGAAAGGCACCAAGGATATGCTGACGGAACTAGGTCCAGAAAAATTTTGTGAATGGCTCAAAAACGAAACAAAAATCCACTATACCGATACGACCATGCGTGATGCGCATCAATCGTTGTTAGCCACGCGCATGCGAACTTTTGACATGCTGAAAGTCGCTGAAAGCTTTGCGAAAAATCATCCCAATACATTCAGTATGGAAGTTTGGGGAGGCGCCACGTTTGATGTCTGTTTACGTTTCCTACATGAAAGTCCGTGGACACGCTTGCGCGAATTGCGAAAAGCCGTACCCAATATTTTATTCCAGATGTTGCTTCGCGGCAGCAATGGCGTTGGCTATAAAGCCTATCCCGACAATTTGATTGAGAAATTCGTTGAGAAATCCTGGGAAAACGGCGTCGATCTCTTTCGGATTTTTGATTCCCTCAATTGGGTTAAAGCCATGGAACCGAGCATCAACTTTGTCCGGAACAAAACAGGTGGCATTGCCGAAGCAGCCATTAGCTACACCGGAAATATTTTGGATGTAAACGAAACCAAATACAATCTGAAATATTACACCCAACTGGCGAAAGATCTTGAAAATGCTGGCGCCCACATGATCGCCATCAAAGATATGGCAGGCTTGCTAAAACCCTATGCGGCAACCGAATTGGTCGGCGCTTTAAAAGACACCATCAAGCTGCCGATACATTTGCATACGCATGATACCTCATCCTTACAAACCGCCACCTATCTCAAAGCCATTGAAGCGGGCGTGGATGTGATTGATGTCGCCTTAGGCGGATTATCCGGATTGACTTCGCAACCCAATTTCAACGCCATTGTGGAAATGATGAAAGGACAACCCAGAGCACATGATTTTGATATGAATTCGCTGAATCAATTCTCAAATTTTTGGGAAGATACGCGCGAACTGTATTATCCGTTTGAATCTGGATTGAAAGCTGGAACGGCAGAAGTATTTCAACATGAAATCCCAGGCGGTCAATATTCCAATTTACGTCCGCAAGCGATTGCCTTAGGTTTGGGCGATCGGTTTGATGAGGTCAAAAAGATGTATGCTAAGGTCAATACCATGTTTGGCAATCTGATTAAAGTGACGCCAAGCTCAAAAGTGGTGGGCGATATGGCCATTTTTATGGTAACCAATAATTTGACGCCAGAAGATGTGATGGAGCGTGGCGAGGAAATTTCGTTTCCTGAATCGGTCATCAATTTCTTTAAGGGCGATTTGGGACAACCTGTTGGCGGATTCCCTAAAAAATTACAGAAAATTATTTTAAGAAATCACAAAGCGTATTCCGACAGACCAAACGCGCATTTAGAACCCATCGATTTTGATGTGGAATATGAAGCCTTCAAAAAGAAATTCCAAAAAGGATTTACCAGAGCCCTCGAAATTGAAGATTTCTTGTCCTATACCTTATATCCAAAAGTATTTGAAGACGCGCACGAGAATTACAAGCTTTATGGAAATTTAGCTTTAGTACCTACCAAAAACTTCCTTTATGGCATGAAGCAGCGCGAAGAAATCCTCATTGAACTGGAACCCGGAAAGACGATTATTGTGCGATTGCTGTCTGTAGGTATTCCTAATGAAGATGGTGTCAGGATCGTTTTCTTTACCGTCAATGGAGAAAACCGTTTTGTGGAAGTTTTGGACAAATCGCTTAACGTCAAAAAAGAAACCAACGCTAAAATTGATCCGGCAGATACCAGTCAAATTGGAGCGCCATTGCAAGGTTCTTTATCCAAAGTATTGGTAAAACGTGGTCAGAAAGTCAAAGAAAACGATCCGTTATTTATAATTGAAGCCATGAAAATGGAAACCACCGTAACCGCATATAAAGCCGGAACAATAAAATCCGTGACATTGAAGGAAGGGACCATGGTCATGCAGGATGATTTGGTTTTGATGATGGAGTAGAGACGCAAAATATTGCGTCTCCACCAAAGCAGAGATTCGATTAGAGACGCAAGGTATTGCGTCTCCACAGACGCAAAATATTGCGTCTCCACCAATGCAATTTTGCACCCACACAAATGCAAGATATTATATTAAAGACGCAAGGTATTGCGTCTGCACAAATGCAAAATATCACAAATAGATGCCGGAAAAATTCAGAAATAAATATAGAATAGAATCCACCCGTTTGCAAAATTGGGATTATGGCAGCAATGCCGCCTATTTTGTAACCATTTGCACCAAAAACAGAATCCATTATTTCGGGGATATCGTAGAGACGCAAAACATTGCGTCTCTTAATGCGGAGACGCAAAATATTGCGTCTCTTAATGCGGAGACACAAAACATTACGTTTTTACAAATGCAATTATCAGAAATTGGAAAAATTAGAGACGCAAGGTATTGCGTCTCCACAAATGAAAAATTCAAGACATTATATTAAAGACGCAAGGTATTGCGTCTCCACAAAGATGAAATATCATAGATAGATGGCCGAAAAATTCAGAAATAAATATAGAATAGAATCCACCCGTTTACAAAATTGGGATTATGGAAATAATGCCGCCTATTTTGTAACCATTTGCACCAAAAATAGAATCCATTATTTCGGGGATATCGTAGAGACGCAAAACATTGCGTCTCTTAATGCGGAGACGCAAAATATTGCGTCTCTACAAATGCAATTATCTGAAATCGGAAAAATCGCAAACCAAAATTGGTTATCCATTCCAAAACATTTTCCATTCGTGAAATTAGGGAATCATGTGATTATGCCGAATCATGTCCATGGGATTATCATTATTGATAAACCCATGGATTCCGTAGAGACGCAAAATATTGCGTCTCAACAACAAAAGCAAAATATTGGGTCTGGGGAACAGGAGACGCAAGGTATTGCGTATATACAACATACGGTAAATATTGCATCTTGGGAACAGGAGACGCAAGGTATTGCGTCTCTACCACCATCAACAAATAATAAATTCGGCCCACAATCCAATAATTTGGCATCTATAATCCGCGGATATAAATCATCGGTAAAAACCTATGCAACCATAAATACGATTGATTTTGTTTGGCAGCCCTTATTCCACGACCATATTATTAAATCTGACAATGCATTTCACAGAATTTCTGAATACATTTTAAACAATCCAAGGAATTGGAAAAAAGACACATTTAACAAATAAACTCTTATCTTGACACCATGAAAAAACTTCTCTTTATTTTATTGGTGGTACCGTTCCATATGATGGCGCAGGAGGCACCTGGATCTGTTCAATTTTGGGATACTCTAAAAAATCATTGCGGTAAATCCTATGAAGGCCAAATCACGGCTGGCGGAAAGGAAGGTGATGGCTTTACTGGCGAAAAACTAGTCATGCATGTACGCGCTTGTAATGAAAACGAAATCAGAATCCCATTTTTTGTAGGCGATGACAAATCCCGAACTTGGGTACTTACAAAGGGCAACGATAATCTAATTCTGCTAAAGCACGACCATCGATTAAAAGACGGATCAGAAGATGCCGTGACACAATACGGTGGACTCAGTCCAAATACAGGATTGGCCGATATCCAATTTTTTCCTGCCGATCAATTTACATCCAACTTAATAGCTTATGCTTCCAACAATGTTTGGTGGATTACTTTGGATGACAGTTCATTTACCTACAACCTGCGAAGAGTAGGTTCGGACCGCTATTTCTCGGTAAAATTTGATCTATCTAAAGAAGTGGATACGCCAAGCGCTCCGTGGGGCAGTGAGGATTAATCGAAAATCATGAGCTATAAAAGATAATTAAAAAAAACTACAAACCACTTCAATAGAAGTGGTTTTCTATTCATTGTTCAAACTAAAGGATCATCTAATTAACATTAAAATAACGTCACCATAGACTAGAGAAAATCAATTAGATTACCTTTGTAAGTAATTACTCAAACAATTGAAAGCACTACTTAAAACCATAGATATTTTCCTAAAAGGCTCCAACTTTTACAAAGGCCTCCGATTGACGTTTGCAGTGGTAACACCATTGATCGTCTTCAATCTTTTTGGTGAATTTGAGTATGCCCATGCTATTGTTATGGGGGCATTTTTAAACGCTCCTGGAGATATTCCTGGCAGTTTAAAACGTAAAGTCAATGCCATATTAATCAGCACTGCCTTAACGATGATTATTACAGCTGTCATTCTGTTTTGCAAGCCTTACCTCCCGCTTTTAATTATAGCACTAGTTGTGATTTCTTTTTGTGTGTCCTTGATTTCTGTTTATGGATTTAGGGCGTCGATGGTGTCATTTTCTGGATTATTAGCCATGGTGCTAGCTTTTGCAATTCAAAAAGAAACCACACATGACATTATACAACATGTGCTTTTGATGGGTTGCGGCGGACTTTGGTATTTGTTAGTGTCTTTCCTATTCCGGAAACTAGCTCCCAAAAAAGATGAAGTTCAATTTTTATCGGATACGTTAGCTCTTATTAGTGACTACTTGAAGTTAAGAGGACGTTTGTTGACAAAAAAAACACAGCGTCAAGAACTCATGCAGCAGGCGTTTGCACTGCAAAATCATATCAATGAAAAACATGAAACTTTAAGAGAATTACTGTTATTGGAGCGCAAACGATCTGGACGTTCACATTACGATGAAAAACACTTATTGATCTTTATTTCGTCAGTCAATATCTTTGAACTTATTGAAGCAAAACATCTAAATTATGCAGAGATCGATCGTTTATTTGCAGACAAAAAATATCTAAAGGCTTCGAAGAAACTCAATAACGCTATGAGCCAGCACTTAAAGACTTTGTCTGACTTACTGATTCAAAACAACAAGATTCCTGATAACGATTTCTTAGTAAAGGCACTATCAAAAGTAAAAGCTAACATTGCGAATTATATTGAAGATATCAAGTTACCAAAAGCACGCGAAGGTGGATTAGTTCTTCGAAATTTATATGATTACCAAGAACTGATCTTTCAAGAAATCAATGCCATTCATAGGGTCATGATGAATGTTAATGACGCTTCAAAAGTATCCTTAAAACGGCAGAACAGAAGTCCTTTTTTAACGCTTCAAGAGTATCGCTTGAACGTTATTATTGAAAACCTCAGCTTCAACTCTACAATTTTTCGTCATGCGCTCCGACTTACAGTGACCCTACTGTTTGCATTTGTTATAGGAACGCTGTTAGACGTCAAAAACACCTATTGGATCCTCCTAACTCTTATTGTGATCATGCGTCCCAATTACGGATTGACCAAAGAGCGTTCAAAAGACCGAACTATTGGAACCCTCATTGGTGCCGCTTTTGCTATTGGCATTGTGCTGCTAACCCAAAATGTGATCGTCTATTCGGTTTTGGCCATTATATCACTGACCTTATCATTTGCCTTGATACAGCAAAATTACAAATCAGCAGCAGCATTAATTACCATCAACATCGTTTTTGTGTACTCACTCATCAATCCGGATGCCTTTCAGGTTATCCAATTCCGTGTGATTGACACCCTTATTGGTGCGAGTATTGCCGTGATTGCCAATTACACCTTATGGCCTAGTTGGGAAGCCTTAAATTTGAAAAGCGTGCTTGTGGATGCTTTGGAAAAAAACAGAAAGTACCTTTTGGCGACCCAGCAGTTGTATTATGATAAAAAGGAAAATGAACTCGGTTATAAACTGGCCAGAAAGGAAGCGTTTTTAGCCATCAGTAATTTGAATGCTGCATTCCAAAGATTGACCCAAGACCCAAAATCAAAGCAAAAAGAATTTCAGCTCATTTATGGTATGGTAACCTTAAATCAAACCATGGTATCGGCCATTGCTTCCATTGGCAGTTTTATAATCAACCATCAAACCACGCCAGCCTCTAAGGAATTTGACGCTTTAATTTGGACTATTAGCAATACTCTTCAAGCCTCCTGTTCTATTTTAGAAAATGTACAGGCAATTTCTCCCATCAATACCATGGATATTGAAAAAGCTCAGGAAAAACTCATGCAAACCTATCATAGCTTATCTAAAATTCGAGATGAAAACATCCAAAAAGGCGACACCGAACTCGATACGGAAACTTTACACCATCTTCAGGAAGCCTATTTAATTTCCAATCAATTGATCTGGTTAAAAACAATGTCTGACAACCTTAAAAAGGCAACCTTAAAGTATCGCAATCTGTTGTAGCGAATGCTTTCTATGAATGGTCATTAGTTAGATATCCCAGACCAAATAGCCTTCAGTTTAATTCAAAAATTAGATTAGGATTTTGTCCATTAAACAGCTATGGACTAAAGGGCCATTCCAGACCGACAAGCGTTCCAGCGGGGCTTTAACATAATTTGAGACCAACAAAAAAACCACTTCAGTTAAAATCGAAGTGGTTTTTGGTAGTTATAAACATCTGTTCTTAAATTGAAAAACGCATCACTGAGCTTCTTCGCCTTTCAATATAAAAGAGTATTATTACTTTTGAAATGCGCCGACACCTTCTTTCAGCCACTCCAAATATTCCTGAGCATCTGGCGTATAACCTACAGGTTCGTTAAGGTTTTCCTCATCAAGTCCTATCAATGCATAAAAGGGCTGTGTATTGGTTTTATAGCGTATCGTTTGGAATTCACTCCATTTCTGACCGATGTATTTAATCTGTTTTCCTGGCTTCAATTGAGATTCAATGACCTCATCGTCCTCAAGTTTGCGTTTGTCATCTACATATAAGGAAATCAATACCACTTCATTCTTTAAAATATTCAACACTTGGTCATTTGGCCAAACGTTCTGTTCCATCTTTCTACAGTTCACACAAGCCCAACCTGTAAAGTCTAACATAATTGGTTTGCCAACTTGCTTAGCGTAAGCCAATCCTTTATCATAATCATTGAACGCCAAAATTTGATGTGGTGCTAAAAGATGGGCGCCATCAGGAAGTTCCTGAGCATCGTTAGACACAAAACCGCCTCCTCCTTTAGAGTTACCAACACCATAAGGCGATTCAGAATAATCCAACGGTGGCGGGAACGCACTGATCAAATTAAGAGGTGCACCCCAAAGTCCTGGGATCATATAAATGGTAAAACTCAACACCAATAATCCCAGACTTAAACGTCCTACGGAAATATGAGTCAACGGAGAATCGTGCGGCAATTTGATTTTTCCGAAAAGATAAAAAGCCAAGGTTCCAAAAATAGCGATCCAAATAGCAATGAATACTTCACGCTCTAAAAAATGCAATTGTAACACTAAATCGGCTTGCGATAAGAACTTGAAGGCAAATGCCAATTCCAAGAATCCTAAAACCACTTTTACCGTGTTCAACCATCCACCAGATTTTGGCAGGGAGTTCAACCACCCTGGGAATGCAGCAAACAAACCAAATGGCAAGGCCAAGGCCAAAGCAAAACCAAACATTCCGATCATTGGTGCAAGGCCACCAGTGGTTGCAGAAAGCACGATAATATTCCCTACAAAAGGTCCGGTACATGAAAAGGAGACAATAGCTAAAGCTAAAGCCATAAAAAAGATACCGGTATAACCGCCCTTATCTGCCTTACGATCTATTTTATTAGCCCATGAATTTGGCAGCATAATCTCGAAAGCACCCAAAAACGACACCGCAAAAATAACCAGAATAAAGAAAAATATGAGGTTAAACGTCACGCTCGTCGAGAACTCGTTAATGGCACTGGCACCAAAAATGGCGACCACCCCTGTTCCGAGAATCACATAAATCACGATGATACAAATACCATAAATTATGGCGTTTTTAACCCCTTGAGCTTTATTCTGACTTTGTTTGGTAAAAAAACTAACGGTCATTGGAATCAATGGGAAAACGCACGGCGTAAACAAGGCGATCAGACCTGCGCCCATTCCTAATATGAAAATGGTCCAAAGGCCTGAGTGATCAGTTCCTGAATCTTCTTTACTGTTTAAAACCTTTGTGTCATTTGTAGAAGCTACTGCGTCTTTGCTATTTGGATCTTGAAAATCGATAGTGCTGCCAGTATTAACACCACCTGCCGCTGAACCTGTAACGGTCTTGGCATTTTTCAAATCAAAATTAAGATCAACATACGAAGGAGGCAAACAGCGGATATCATCACAGACCATAAACTCTACTTCGCCTTTGACTATGGAAAGTTCCTTATTAATCAAAGTGATCCGTTGTCTAAACTCGGTTGCATTCTCAAAAAACTTGATCCGCATATTGAAAACAGGATCATCGATTGTAACACCTTTTTCTTCAATGGTATTACCCATTAGCTCAGCATCCTTACCTGTTTCGTAGATAAACGTTGTTGGAATTGGTCCGTCCTCAGGAACATCCTGTGAGTACAGGTGCCAACCTTTGTCTATTTTAGCCCTTGCAATAAGGTCGTACTCTGTATCAGAGATTTTTTCGACTGAAGTTGACCATTTTACCGGCTCCAAAACCTGGGCATTAGCCGTTGTCCATGTTAATGAAACCAATAAAAAGTAAAGTAAAATATTTCTCATTTTGATGGTGTTAATTAGGGTATTAGCAATATTTAAAACAGAAAAAACACTCAAGATGCAACTTCTCTACCAACAAGACGTTGCAAATACAGAATGCCCTTATAATAAAATGTTAAAAATATTTTTCATTTGTTAAAATCAAGTTGCAAAGGTAAATAAAAGAAATTGGACGACATACAATTCCCATAGGTTGTGAGAGGTTTAACATAAGGTTTAGAAACTTTTATCAGACAAAAGAATCTAGATACTTCGACAGGCTCAGCATCCGTTGCTCGGCGAAAAGATCATATAATATAGAGACCTAGACCGTAAGATATTTGATAGAAATTCTTTAAAGTTTAATTTTCTTAATGGTATTCCTAAAAAACTAAGAAAAGATTTCTATTACTGTAAAGATAAACTCCCCGCCAACTGTTTCAAGGTAACTTCTGATAATTTAGTTTCGTAGATGGCATTGCTCAACCGCAAGGTAGCGTTGATATAATTCAGTTGGGCCGTTCTAAACTCGATGGTTGGAATGGTTCCTATTTTATATTTAGCCAAGGTAATATCAAGGTTTTCTTTCGCTATTTCCTCATTGTTGGTTTCTAAATCAATCAAACTCAAATTGGTCAAATAGGTCTGAAATGCGGTGTGCAACTGCGACTTTATAGTTTGCGTTTGCTGCTCTATGGCAATGGATGAGTTTTCAATTTGAAGCTTTGCAATTTTTTCATTCCGATTCTGATTCGATCCGTTGAAAATATCAATGCTGGCAGCAAATCCGTAGTTCAATCCTCGGGCATTATTTTTTGTGGTAAATCCCAAACTCGATTCTGAATCGCTGAAATTATAGCCTGTAGTCGCCGAAATCCTAGGAAAACGATTGCCTTTAATTTGCTTCAATTCCAATTCTGAAATCCGTTTATTGATCAATTGCGCTTGTAAGTCTGGATTTTGAGTGGTTGCTAAACGTTCTAATTCGGGCAGTTGCAAATCAGTAGCAATCAATACCTCATCATTGACCTTGAAATCGATATTAGTGTCACGCGCCATGATTTCATTCAGCCTGATTTTGGTATTGATATACCGTTCAATTTGTCTGATATGAAGAGTCTTGTCCGTATTCAAATCCACTTTCGCATTAAGCACTTCCAATTTAGAAGCTTTACCTATACTAAATCGGTTATCGGCAAGCTCCACACGCTGTTCTGAAATAACCAAGGTGCTATCCAAAGCTCTTAATTGCTGTTGTTGCTGTACCAAATCATAATAGGTAATCATTACATCACTCACTCGATTCAACACCGTGCTTTGCAGTTCTGCTTTTCCTAATTTTTCAAGTTCTTTCAATTGATCGTAGCGTGCGAACATTCTCAAGCCATCAAAAATAGTCCAGTCCAAACCAACGCCATAACTAATATTGTTGTTTTTGGCATTGTCCAATTCGATAACATTGCCGTCCGAGCGTGTTTGAGAAATATTTTGAATGCTATTACTGGTGGTTCCCTGAGCAAAAACTCGTGGGAGCATCCCCGCAAACCCTGGACTTACACCCAGAGAATCTGCTTTTAATGAATTGTTTGACAAACGAATGTCGTAATTATTATTTAGCGTAATTTTTACAGCTTCTTCAAGCGTCAGCAAGTCTTGGGCCTGTATTTGAAAGGAAAAATGCCCTACAAATACGCACAGATATACTGACCATAATTTACTCCCTTTCATAATTCTCAATTTTATCAAATTCTGGATGTTGTTTTCTTTCTCGAGACCACATCATATAGATTGCTGGAATAACAAACAAGGTTAAAATAAGCGAGAACATCGTTCCTCCAATAATGACGACTCCCATCCCGATACGACTTACAGATGCCGCGCCAAGGGAAAGTGCAATTGGAAGCGCCCCCAAGGCAATAGTTAAACTGGTCATTAAAATTGGACGCAATCGAGATACGGAAGCTTTCTGTATGGCCTCATGTTTAGGCACCCCTTCCTCCCGAAGTTGATTGGCAAATTCCACTATCAAAATTCCGTTTTTTGTCACGAGGCCAATAAGCATAATCGTACCAATTTGACTGAAAATATTCCAGGTCTGTCCAAATAACCACAGCGAAAACAAAGCTCCCGCGACGGCCATAGGCACCGTTAAAATAATCACAAACGGATCAATAAAACTTTCAAATTGCGCTGATAAAATCAGGAAGATGAGCAACAATGCCAATCCGAAAGCAAAAAGCGTGTTGGAACTACTCTCCACAAAATCGCGGGATTCGCCACCTAAATCAGTGGTAAAAGAATCGTCCAATACTTTGGCCCGGATACTTTCCATGGCTTCAATACCATCGCCAATGCTCATCCCCGGCGCTAAACTTGCCGATACCGTAGCCGACATATAACGGTTGTTGTGATACAATTGCGGCGGACTACTATGTTCTTCTGTAGTTACTAAATTGTCCATTTGAATCAATTGACCTTTATCGTTCTTCACGTACATCGATTTCAGATCCATCGGTTCGTTGCGATCTTTTTTATCAAATTGTCCAATCACTTGATACTGTTTTCCATTCATCATGAAATATCCGAATCGTTGTCCGCTTAAAGATAACTGTAGCGTTTGCGCGACATCCAAAACAGAAACACCTAAACTTTTCGCTTTATTTCGATCAATCGTGACGTAGATTTCAGGTTTATTGAATTTCAAATTCACATCCGTATTGGCAAAAACCGGATTGTTTTCGGCTTCTACCATAAACTCCGGAATTTTCTCTTGAAGTTTTTCAAAATTCGGCGCCTGGATAATGTATTGAATTGGCATCCCTCCTCTTCTATTTACCGCAATGGTTGGCGTTTCAGAAACACTCACACGGGCATTTTCATAATTTCTGGTCCAGCGGGCAAGATCGGCAGCAATTTCCTTTTGCGTACGATCGCGTTCGCTAGGATCCACCAATGAAATTGTAGCACGGCCACTATTTACCGAGGAAGATCCAAAACCTGGAGAAGTAATGATCAAACTCACTTTCTTTTCCGGAATGGAATCATTGATCAACTCGGTCATTTCATCCATAAACCGATCCATATACTCATAGGATGCGCCTTCCGGTGCCGTGACATTTAGACCAATATAACTACGATCATCGTATGGCGCCGTTTCTTTTTGAAGTAAGCTGAAAAACACCCCAATCATCACAATACACACGACCAAAATTGGGAAGCTCAACCATTTCTTAGTCATAAATTTACCTAATGAATTCGCATAGGCATTATTCATTTTCACAAAATAATGTTCGGTAAAATTGTAAAACTTAGAACGTTTTTGTTTCCCAGGTTTCATCATGTACGCATTCAACATTGGCGTTAAGGACAAGGATACAAACGCCGAGATCATGACCGCCGAAGCAATGACGACGCCAAATTCCCTAAACAATCGACCGACAAATCCTTCCAAGAAAATAACTGGTAAAAACACGGCCGCCAAAGTGACTGAAATCGAAATAACCGCAAAGAAAATCTCATTGGATCCTTTTATCGCCGCTTCAATGGGCGACATGCCTTCCTCTACTTTTTTGTAAATATTTTCTGTGACCACAATCCCATCATCCACCACTAAACCTGTGGCCAATACAATCGCAAGAAGCGTCAAGACATTAATCGAAAATCCAAACATCCACATAATAAAGAAGGTGGAAATCAACGACACCGGAATATCCACCAACGGACGCAACGCCATCGACCAGTTTCTGAAAAACAAGTAAATGACCAAAATCACCAACACTATCGAAATGGCTAAAGTTTCAACCACTTCCGTGATCGCACGTTTGACAAACAAGGTATCATCAACAACGACATTCAGCTTAAAATCGGCCGGCAAATCCTCCTTCATTTTTTCAAATTCCGCATAAAAAGCGTCTGCAATAGCCACATAATTCGTTCCAGGTTGAGGAATAATAGCCAAAGCAATCATCGGTTGCCCTGAATCACTCAACTTGGTTTCCATATTTTCCGCTTCCAAGGTCGCGTTTCCAATATCACTAAAACGCACAACTTTTCCGCCCTCGGCCGAAATGATGATGTCATTGAATTCCTCTTCCGTTGAAAGGTTCCCGATTGTTTTTACACTCAATTCAGTATTGGCTCCCGATAATTTACCAGATGGCAACTCCACGTTTTGCGTCAATAAAGCCTGTCTGACTTCGGCAACGGTCACACCGTAAGATGCCAATTTCAAGGGATCAATCCACAAACGCATCGCATAACGACGTTGCCCCCAAATTTGCACACTACTTACACCAGGAATGGTTTGTAAGCGTTGTGCCAGGACATTATCGGCATAATCCGTAAGTTCTAGGATGTTTTTATTATCACTTTGAACCGTCATGGAAATAATGGCACGCGAATCAGCATCCGATTTTGCGACCACTGGTGCCGCATCGATATCCTGAGGTAAACTCCGTATAGCCTGTGAGACTTTATCACGCACATCGTTAGCGGCTTCCTCAATATCCTTACCGAGATTAAATTCAATGCTAATCCTACTAGAGCCTTGATTACTTGAAGACGTAATATTTCTAATCCCATCAATCCCGTTGATGGCTTTCTCCAGTGGTTCCGTGATTTGGGATTCGATAATATCGGCATTGGCACCAGCATAATTGGTGCTGACAGATATTTGTGCCGGATCAATAGATGGAAATTCCCGAACACCCAAATAGGTAAACCCAATAACCCCAAAAAGCATGATCGTCAAATTCATCACGATGGTGAGTACAGGGCGCTTTATACTTAAGGTAGATAAACTCATCAGCTTGATTAATTCTTTAATTTTACTTTTACTGGCGTGCCGTTTCTAAGCGACATCACACCCGAAGTTAAAATGGTATCGCCCACTTTAATTCCAGAAATCACACGCACATCAGTAGCTGTTCTTGTACCGGTTGCCACGATAACTTCCCTGGCTTTTCCGTTTTCAGTTATAAATATTTTCTTTCCATTCTGTATTGGAATCAAAGCTTCTGTAGGAACTAGCAACGCATCGTTGACAACTTCAAGCGGCATGGTTATGTTTGCAAAAGTTCCAGGATATAATTTTCCATCTTGATTCTCGGTAATGGCCCGCATTTTCAAAGTCCGCGTCGCAATGTCAACCTGAGGCTCGATGGCGTAAACTTTAGCGGTATGTACTTCCGTAGAATTGGACGTAGTGAAGGTCAGCAGACTTCCCACTTTCATTTGTGAAGCATATTTTTCAGGAATGGCAAAGGTCAATTTTAGTTGACTTGTATTGACCAAATTAGCAATTGGGGTTGCTGGTGTGACATATGTTCCTTTAGAAATGGATCGCAAACCGATCGTTCCAGAGAACGGTGCACGCACCGTCGTTTTTGATAATTGCGCGGCGATCAAATCAGATTGGGCACGAGCAGATTCGAAATCGGCGTTGGCCACATCATATTCTTCTTGACTTATAGCCTGTTTATCCAATAAAAGCTTGGCGCGTCTTTGATTTTCGGAAGCTAATTGTTGAGCTGTTTTTACTTTAGATAATTGGGCGCGTAACTCCACATCATTCACATGGAAAAGCACTTGTCCTTTGGACACTTTTGTACCTTCTTCAAATTTGATACTTTCGACCACCCCAGAAACCTCACTTCGAAGCTCAATGTCTTCATTGGCCTCCAAAGTTCCTGAAAGATTGATATTATCTGCAAAGGTCTGGGCTTTCAGCACCATTCCTTCAACGCCCATGACGTTGGCGGTTCTATTTGCATTTTTCGGACTGTTAGCTTTGGCATTTGAACTAATCCTGTAAACAACAAGCGCAATTATTCCACAAATAAGAAGTGTGAAAAAAAAGTGTCTTTTTTTCATTAAGCGGGGTTTAATTTAGATTAAGGAAATCTTCCTGATTCACAAATCTAATTTTTTTAAATTCAGAAGCATAGAAGTTGATTCTATTTTAACATACTTTAAGAGTTTTATTCGAATTTTATTATCAGTTTCGTTGTGCCACGGAAAGTTGAATAGGCCCAATAATCGAGAATATTCCAAACTGCATTTTAAAGAAATAAGACCTCACAGGTTTTTGAAACCTGTGAGGTCTGACGTGTCAACTCAAAAGCCGTTTGATAAGTAATGATGGTGTCACTTTTTATAAACTTCAGCTTTTGGTTTTGATAGCTAATAGCGGTTAGGAATTGTTCAGTTTCATAGTTGGCAATAGCAAAGGTGAAATCATCAACATATAAGCGTTCACTGGTCACTTCCAATTGTTCTGAACGCAATAAACCAATCGTTTTCTGTACCACATAGATGCCATTATCTAATTCTTGGGAGAGAAAAGTCAGGTTCTTTTCTACTTGGAAGAGTGGAAATAACACCATGTCATTAAATAGTTCATTGGATTGAATTTTTAGAACTTTTCGTCGTTTGAACCAGATTTCAATTTGACTTTTAGAAGTGTTCAGCATCCCAGAAATTAAAGTCGCATCAATATCGGACAGCTCTTTAATTTTTTTATCTTTTAATCCATAATAGAAGAAAGGATCTAAAAGCAAATCAGTGAGTGGACGGTTTCTTTTAGCAGCAATGGTCGACCAATGCAGATATGTTTCCGGATCCAAATGCAGCCGCCGTATTTCAATCCCTTCACCGAACGTATTAATTTTTATTTTTGGCATGTTATGAGTTGAACTAACAATTTATTCAGAAGGAATACTCCAAAGATAAGATTTACCAATCAAACAATTTCCCAATTCACATCACCTAAATCCAATGCGCCATTCATATTAATCGTCAGCCAGGATACGCCCGGAAAAGCTTCTTCTAAGGTCATCGAAAAACCAGATAAAGCGCCGTGTTCCAAGTTTGTTTGAGCTTCATTTTGTAACTTAGCCATCAGTTTTTCATATTGCTCATCGGTCAAATTAATACGTATCTGTTTCATAGAATTACTTTCAAAAATCGGTATCGTAGCGATTGTTTTTCAAATTCAATGTGATTTCTTCATTGAATCCTCCAAAGATAAATCCTCACTACGCCAAAAGGTGGCGGTTTGATTTTTTGTAATGACTTAAAGAACCTGATAAGGAATTATTCATGCAGAAAAAGAAATCTGTTTGCGCAACTCTCAAGATCGTTTAGAATAGCATAATCATCCCCGAAACACACAAAAGAAACATTAAGGCTTTTTTGAAGAATTTCTCATCGATCTTTTTAAAGGTTTTCTTTCCCAAAAACTGGGCTAAAAGAAATACCGGTAAGATAAAAAGCGCCACTTTCAAATGACTCAAATTTAATAGCCCACTTACAGCTAGCGCTGGCACGCGGGTTATGGTTACCAATCCTAAAACACCAATCATGGTCGCTCGCAACGCATTGATATTTTTAACGGTATTTTCAACGCACATCACGTAAAGCGGACCGCCAGTGGAGAATAAGCCTGAAAAGAAACCTGCCATAACCCCAAAGCTTATGACGCCACCTTTATTAAGCACAATCCTCTTTTTACCAAAAGATATATAGGCTACATAGAGCAATATAAATACGCCCAAACCTCGTTTTAAGACCAATGGTTTTGCAAAGGTCAGCACCGCAATTCCCAAAATAACGCCAATCACAGAGGTCAGCGCCAATTGAAGGATAATTTTCTTATCGATATTTTGCCATTCTTTGGAGATTAGAAACACGCTTGAAAACAAATAGAATATAGAGATATAAGCAATGGCATCAGGGAGTTCCATTTTAAAAAGCAAAATAGGAAGCGCCAATAAAGATCCCGCAAACCCAATAACGGTTTGCACATAAAATCCTATAAATATCCCCAAAGCGAGAATTAAGAACACTTCTACTGACATATTAAAACTGAATATTAATTCATACAAAATTATCAGATAAACGCCGCAACTCACAATCGATTAATAGGCAAGAATTACATTTAACCGCATAAATGATGTATTTTTAGTCCTAAAACAATTGAATCTATGGTAAGTGATGTAGACCGTCAAATCATCAAGCTCTTAAAATTAAACGCAAGAGCGTCCTTTGCGGAAATTGGAAGAACCGTTGCGCTTTCGCCCTCGTCGGTTCGGGAACGTGTTCAGAAGTTAGAAGATTTGGGAGTTATTAAATCGTATACGGTCAAATTGGACCAAGCGCAATTGGGCAATGGATTGGAGGTCTTCATTCTTGTTAAGATTTTTGATGGAAAGCTCAAATATATATTATCAGAAATCCACAGTTATCCCGAAGTTCAGGAAGCTTTTCGAATCACTGAGCCGTATAACATTCATATTCGGGTGGTACTGCGTGATCAATTGCATCTACAGCAATTTATAGACAAATTGATTAATTATGGAAGTCCGACGACGCTTCTTATGCTTACGGAAATTGAGAAAAGCTGACGATTATTTTTTATGACCTCAGGAACTATGAAACAAAAAAGCACTTCTAAAAAAATTAGAAGTGCTTGATCATCTTTTTAAAATTGATGAAATTGTCTGTTAGATATTCGCAAATAAGTTCGTCATGCTTTTACTTTAATAAACTTAAGTCGGCCACACCAGCAACTTCCGTTGACATTTCGCCTAACCAGCCCATATCAGCTTGAATTCCTGTTTGGATCTTTACGAAATCAATACCGCTTAAACCGACCGGTTTTCCGTCTTTATCAATCGCATCTGCAATATTAATTTTGTCTCCACCAGACGTATTATCAGCATAACCGTACTTAAATGGTGCACTGGTAATCATTGAAGCATTACTCCTGTCGATATTACTATCTGATAACAATGTTCCAGAAACAGTATAAGAATTTGCCGTAATCCATTCTGGATAATAGGCTTGTTTATGAAATGCATTTTTCAAGACAAACCCCGTATTCCCTTTATTATCTTCCCATGCGATATTGTCTTCTATCTTTTCTGGTCTAAAGTAAATCACTTTATAATCTCTATAAGTTCCTTCCAGAGTATGTGCACTTCCTTTAATTTCATACCAGGTATCATCTGGCAATCCATTGCCATTATCATCCTGCATCACATAAACAACACCAGGCTCAGCAAAAGTGGCCGATGCATTTCCGTAAATGATAAAATCATTTTCCCCTTCACGATTGATCACGGTATGATCAAAAGCATAACTTACAAAACCTCCCCAGGCTCCCAAGGTTACTGAACCACGTTTTCCGATAAGACTTTCAGCACTTGCCAAATTCCCCGGATTCTTATTTATAAACTGCCCAGGTGCTGGATAATATTCTAAAAGCTGCGTTACATACGCATTACTGTCATCAGTAATCGGTCTTAATTTAGCGTCCACAGTGATTGTGTATTTATAAGTAAAGATGCCTGTTTCGTTAGAAGCTTCATAAGACAACACATAGGTTCCTGAATTTGTAGGCTCAAAAACATACGTATCAGCAGTGGCCACGATACTATCCCCTAAGGTCCATTTTTCAGTATATTCGGAGTTGTTTTGATTGACTGCTGCAAATTCTAAAAGATCTCCAACAGCAATCTGAAGTTCCTTTTCTGATTTGGACATCGCTATTTGTGGTTCTAAAACCGCAACGGCGTCATCATCATTTGAGCAGGACGTAACTAGTAGGGCGAGGCCAAAAAAGGCAACAAGTAATTGTTTGTAATTGGTTTTCATTGTATTCATTATTTAAGGTTTAAATTATTCGTATTTGAAAGTAATATGTGCGGGAATATCGCCTGTTTGGACTGACCATTTCAGTGCTCCGTCTGGCGTAAAACAGTAGAGGTTGCCAGGCGTTACATAATCTTTGGCATCTGTGATCAACACCTCATCGGTTTCAGGATGGACTGCAATTCCGTAGGGCATTTCAATCAGGCTTTTGTCTTTATCGGAAATAAAGGTTTTATCCAACAAGGTTTCGGTTTTAGTGTCCAGCATGAGGTATGAAATCTCATAATTGCCAGTGATATAGCTAAACTCTGAATTATACATATAAGCGATATCCTTATGAATGGTCAAATTGCTGACGCCGATATCAAAGCTTTTTTTCACAGTTTCTGTTTTGGTATCGACCACCAACAACCTGGAAGGCGTCTCATAATAATCGCCTCTTGAAGTCACATATAAGTCACCTTCACTATCGATTTTTAGACGATGCAGATTTATAGCCACTTCTATCCGCTTGGTTTCCGTAAACGCATTGACATCAATAACTGAAATGGTCGATTCATAATTTGGAGGACTATAGCCGCCCGAGTTTGCCACGTAAATTTTATCATTATACGCCACCAATTCTTCAGGCTGACGCCCTACTTCAACGCGACGCGTAATCTTCAAGCTGGTGGTATCAATTTCGGCCACGATGCCGTTGGGATTGCTGGCATTTCCTACGCCTCCCAAGTAGCTACTTAAATACGCTTTTCCTTTATAAAATGTGAGGTACCGAGGATTATCGATGTCAATTTGTTTAATCCGTTTTCCCGTATCGGCATCAAGCACCTCCACTTTATTGGAACCATTAACCACTACGTATAGTTTTGAACCATAGATGCCCATGGCGTTTCCAACGTCTCCCAATCCACCCACGAGTTCTGGATTGGCCTTACTGAATACACTGCCTTTGTATTCGCCTGTTTCATAATCCATATAATCCAGCGAGGCTTTATTCATCGCCATATTGCCTTCATTGAGGAGGTAAAAACCTTTAACTGCGGTTGGGGTTTGGCCTCCAGGATTTTGAACGTCATCTTCAATAGCAGGGTCATCGGTCTGGCACGCGTACATGCCGAAGAAAATCATTAGTAATAAACTGAGCTTTTTCATACTTTTTTTAATTAGAATTCATAATTGAGGTTCAGCCGAAAGGATCTTCCGGGCATTGGGAAATTCTTAATGACGGCGTATTGCTGGTCGAATAAATTATTGACTTCCAAGCCTAACTTTAAAGGATTTTTCCCTGAAAAAGGAAGCGCATAATTGATCGACATATCATGCGTGTACCATGGTTGCAGATAATTGGAAGCGATATTGGCCTTTTGGCTATAACGTTCGCCCGTATAGATAAAACTGTAATTAAGGGAGATGGCTTTATAATCTAGCATCAAACTCAAACCACCACTATGCTTGGGAACGTACGGAATTTGTTGGCCAAAACTGTTGCCGCCGGGCGTCACATCTAAGGATTCTTGAAACGTATAGGTAAGAATTGTTGTGTAATTAAATTCAGGACCGATTTTCCCCGAAGTAGTCATATTGGTTTCGATGCCATTGGTCTCAACTTCCCCAAGATTATACATCGTCCATCTAAAAAGATTGGTGCCCGGAATGGCCACAATTTTATCGGTAATCCAGATTTTGTAAATATCACTAGTCACATTAAAAACCGTATTCCAGATTTCATTCTGCCAAGAAAAACCCAAATTGACTTGTTCGGAATACTCAGGATTTAAAAACGTATTTCCCACAAAAGTGTAATACAAATCATTGAACGACGGCATTCTGAACATCTTTTTATAAAAACCACGAAGTCTTAAATCGGGCGAAGCAAAAGGCTGCACATTAAAAAGAAGCGTTGGCGAAAATTCCTGAAAATCATCTGCCGCTTCATAATATTTCACAGATTCATAGATGCCTGTACTTAAAATACTCGTTTGGATCGTGAACCTATCAAAAGTCAAATCGGACGCCAGAACATTTAATAAGGTATTTCTCTTTGGATAGGCAAACCGATACAAATTGGCTTGCATGACATTCTGCTGAACATCGGTCGCCAAACTCAAGGTCCAATACGACTTGGCTTTATAGGTATGCACCAAGGATAAATAATACTCTTGCTGGTCATAAGTGTTTTCCAGAAATCCGCTGGTCGTGACAATCTCAGGATCCAGATACCGCGAATAATCGACGCCGTATTTACCGCGGACTTTCACGCTGTATCTCTCACTAAATTGATGTTTATAATCGGCCTGCAGAAAATCATTCCGATCCCACAACCGTTGCGGACGCGCAAATCGGTTCGCCACAATAGCTCCTGGCAAACCTCTTTCCGAATTGTAATGGTAATATTTCACGTTCCAAGTGTCTTGGTTTTTGTGTTGGCCATGTACCGACGCTTCCACACGATACGACCTGATATCAGCATTATTTCGTACCGCCGTGGTATCGTAAACCCCGTTGGAATATTGAAATTTATAGCGACCATGAGCGCTGACCAGCTCGGTACTGACGCGGGCTGAAAGAGCATTGTTGATTTTGTAATTGAGATTGATGGACGGATTAAAAAGTCCGAAGGAACCGGACCGGACACCTACTGCTAATTGATAGGTTTCGCCGGGTTCAAATTTCGGCGTTTTTGTTTGCAGATAAATGGTATTTGCCGAAGCATAGGATTTTGCCGATTGTTGCATTTCACTGTGCTGGCCTTGATAAAGACTGACCTTCTCCATATTGTCCAGCGAAAACTTCCCGAGATCGACCTGCCCGTTTTGCGCATTCCCCAATTGAATACCGTCAAAAAATACGCCCGTATGTTGGGAGCCCATACTGCGGACATTTACCGTTTTGATACCGCCAATGCCGCCGTAATCCTTGAGTTGAATGCCGCTGAAATACCGCAACGCATCGGCCACACTCAAGCTATTGAGTTTTTTAAGTTGCGCTCCCGAAAGTGATTGGACTGGCGCTGGCGAGGTATGAGATTCGAAGCGATTTTTGTCGTGATTTAACAATATTTCTTGCAGTTCAATAGGAACCAAAGTATCGCGCTTTTGAGACCAAAGCAGTGTCGGACACAAGAGCATTCCAAGAAATAATATTTTAATAGGGCTTAAATAGGTCCTCATAATGACATTGCGCCGACGAGGAATCACAAGAAAGGTAAACGACTTCGAAAGTACCGAAGCGTTTATAAAACCAATCCAAGCTTCAATCCCCGAAAGCCTTATAGAATTACAAGAAATGGCAGGTATTCTGACTTGCTTTATCCACCCGGCCTTCCCATCTTAAAAGACAGTGACCATTATTGGGCTTCATCAAAAAGCTTACAGCTGCGGGACAGTTCTGGATTTACACCAGATTCCCATTTAATGCCTACCGAAGTAGGCAACCTTTTCTAAAATAAAGTGCAAAGCTAGATATTAATTTTAGAATCGGGTTGAATATGATTAACAATTTTCGTGAGGACGCCTTTCAAGCTAGCGCCAACAAAGTATTTATAGTGTATAGGATCTGTTACCAATCCAATCTCCGGCTAGCGCTCGTTTGTAACGAGTGCCGTATCCAATATGACATACGGCCACAAACCACAAAAACAGGAGCCTACTTTATTATAAAATTTGCTTTTGTTGCTCATGCAACTGACATAGAACTTGTTTGCAACATGAAGTTCTTTGTGGGCACCCGTTGAAAACGGGCGCTAGCGTATTATATAAGACATACGTTTGCAAAGGATACAAAATAGAACTCGGCTCATCTACAACCAGTGATGTATTATTTTAAGCCATATATTTCCAAAAGTTACCAAATAGGCATCGGCTAGCTTGCAAAAAGCGCAATATCAAATAAGTCAGACATAATAACTCAACGAACATCAACCCATAAAACCAGGGTCATCAATTTCAAGCACCGTATGATCGTCCTGAAAATTCCGTGCGCTTGAGTATTTATAGTGTAAAGGGTCTGTTACCAATCCAATCACCACCGGATTATTATGAATGTAGTTAATCTTTTGCTTGATGACTTTGTCAGTCCAAAGTTCGATGGGGTGGTTATGATGTTGCCAAAGTTGAAATTGAGATACGTTGGCAGATTTCTTTCCCGCGCGTTCCAACATCCATAGCAACCATTCCTTTCTACTCTCTTGCGAATTGCTTGCTATTGCCTCAACAATCCTTTTAGATGTATGTTTCTTGAAATCCCTTAATAATTCCATAGGCTTTTCATTCGCAGAACGAAAAACCATATGGACATGACTCGGCATAAAACAATAAGCGTAAAGTTCCATACCTTTGTGCGACCTACAATAACTGATACTGTTTGCCAATACATTAAAATAGACTTGTCTTGTAAATATGTCCAGCCAATACACGGTTGCAAACGAGACAAAATAAAGACCTGCCTTGTTATGGAATTTATACTTCCTAATCATATGACTAATATACAACTTGTTACCAAAGAAATAAATCTTTATGGGCACTCGTTGCAAACGAGCGCTAGCTTCGAGTAAAAAAAGCACAAATATCTAGACTTGAAAATAGTACTGGAAATGTAACTTTTGAAACGGTAATGAGAATTTTCAACGCATTAGGAGCAAAACTGAATTTAACTCTTCAAAGGTAAAATAACGATTTGCCAATAAACTGTATAAACCATTGGTCTGAGACTATTTGTATTGTTCGCAAATAAAACTCACAACTTCTAGTACCTTTAAACATTATTGGCAATTTAAAAACAAAATGAGAACAGAAATTAAAACAAAAGAAAAAGTCGTTTTGACCTTAAGAAAACATTGGTTTACATTAATTGAACCGCTTATTTGGTTTTTACTCTTTTTAACCCTCTCCTTGATAACTTTTAAAACAGCATACGGCATATTTTGTCATATTGGAACTGCATTGACGATCATATGGTTCACTTACAAATTTATGGACCGACAAACTAATATTTGGGTTGTAACGAATTTAAGAATCATTGATGAATACGGCGTGTTTTCGGTAAATTCAAAAGAAAGTCCATTAGACAAAATAAACAATGTTTCATACCATCAACCCTTCATTGGACGCGTTTTTGGTTACGGCGATGTTCAAATTCAAACTGCCGCTGAAATGGGCTCAACCACCCACAAGATGGTTGAGAAACCAAGACTATTAAAAGACACGATAACAAAATGTCAAGATCAGTATAGACAATCACAAATACAAGAACAAGCGCTACAGTTTGCAGGCACAATTGATGGTCGTCAAAACCCGAAATCATCTATTGCCGACGAATTAACAAAACTCCATGATCTTAAAGTAAAGGGAATACTATCAGAAGATGAATTTGACCAACTTAAAAAAAGGATGTTATCACAATATTAAAAATTCCTCTTCCACTGCAAATTCATCTTGTTCATCTCAAATTCGCGTCTTGAAACTCCTAACTTATTAATTGCCAAGGATCACTAATAAATAACCCCAAACTTCAGCTCGGGGCATTAATACGCATAACAACAAAGGGCTTTAGCCCAAACCACAATCCTAAGGACGGTTTGGCCAAAGCCCTTTACTTTCTCCCCAGCTAGAGTTTATTAAAAATTAATTATAAGGTTTAATCTCAAATGAATATTCGTAAACCTTATTCGCCGGAATGGTATATTCAGGATGCACTAATCGTCCCCATGAGGTATCGCCGCCAACGCCCATTTGCAGGTAATCAATGTTCCAAGTTACAATTTCTCCAATTTTAATGTCTGCGCCATGTTTTGAAGTCACAGGCACCAATCCAGAAGCTGATTCACTCGCATCATCACTGTTAAAATCAATTTCTGACATCGCAAATGGCCACACACTGGTATTGAGCAGAATGTTGCTGGATGCTTTTAAATTCAAATTGTCGGAAGACACCTTTACCCAACGCACGTCGGTTTTATTCCCAGTTTCTTGTGGACGCAGATACCGCTCGAAATGGTCAACGACTTTTCCGGAATACACTCCCGTTTTTACACCTGTTTTTCGATCCCAATAACTTTCTGTTTCGCCTTTTCCGTACCAAGAAATGTCTGTAAAGTCTTTTGGCAAGGTCATGTACATTCCTAAACGTGGCAGATTTGGAAGGTCTTTTTGATTGGGTTTAAAGCTATAAGCAACGTTTAGGCTTCCATCGGTTTTGACGGTGTATTTAATTATGACGTTGGCCTCATTGTTGGGCAAGCCATACGCCACTTTATAAGTGATACCGTCTTTAACTTGTCTTGGATTTTCAACGAGCTTTGAAGTATAATTGTAGGTCGCATCTTGCCAGACTTTCGCCCATTTAAACATATTATTTCCTAAATCATTATCGGTTGGTGCACGCCAAAAGTTAGGACGAATGGCTTCATTGGTAATGAGTTTCCCTTGATGCGTCCATGATTGTATTTCGCCAGACTTTGCATCGATATTAAAGTCAAAAACTTCGTTTTTTATGGTATAAAAATCTTTGCCTTCAACTACCTGAACAGGCTCTCCATCAGAAGAAGCTGTGCTGCCAAATTGGCCTTTCTGAAGTACAAATTCGTCCCAACCTACTTCATGTCCTTTAGGAACTAGATTTTTATCTTCTTTTTGAATCAAACTCACTTGAAGGATATATTCAGCTCCAGAAGACAGAGCCTTCGGAAAGTTTTCCAAGGTCATCTTTTTGGTCTCTTGCGGATTGACGTCGAGGGCAATATTCTGGCCTTGGAAGACTTCTTTGCCGTCCTTTAAAATTTTCCAGGACATGGTTTTATCTGAAAAATCCACAAAGAAATTCTTGTTTATAATTTCTACAACGCCATTCCCTAAATAGTGAAATTGCACTGGTTCATACACTTTTTTCACTTCGGTTAAATGCGGATGCGGATTGCGATACGGATCTATCAGACCGTTATTTAGGAAATTCCCGTCGGTTGGCAAATCGGGATGGTAATCATGACCATACGCCAAATATGGATTCCCATTTTCATCTTTATACTCCAAAGCCTGATCTACCCAATCCCAAATATAACCGCCTTGAAGATTAGGATAGGTTTCAATAATATCCCAGTAATCTTGCAAATTCCCCACTGAATTCCCCATGGCATGGGCATATTCAATCATGATGGAAGGTTTGTCAGAATTGGACTTGCCGTGATTGATTAAATATTCCGGCTTCGGATACATAGGGCAATACAGATCGGTATAATCTTCTTTTCCTGCCGGTTCGTATTGCACAATGCGATTGTCGTCATGTGCTTTTAACCATTTATAAGTGGTTCTGAAAATCTCGCCTCTGCCCGCTTCGTTTCCTAAGGACCAGGAATAAATGGACGGATGATTCCGGTCGCGATAATACATGCGTTGCGTACGCATTTCGTGAGCTGGCAACCAACTCATGGTGTTACCCAATTGCGTTTTTTCATCAATGGCCAAGGGATGGCTTTCAATATTAGCTTCATCCACCACATACAAACCATAGGTATCGCACAACTCCAACCAATACGGATCGTTGGGATAATGTGACGAACGCACGGCATTAATATTATTTTGTTTCATGAGCTGAATGTCCTTTTCCATCGATTCTTTTGACACGACATGCCCTGAAAAAGGATCGGTTTCATGACGATTTACGCCGCGGATATAAATGGCTTTTCCATTAATTAAAACTTGAGCATTTTTGATTTCAACACTTTTGAAACCTAATTTCCGTGTGATGTATTGATTATTTTTAGGATTGGCTTCGTCTTCTAAAACTATTTTCAAAGTATAGAGATTAGGTTGTTCTGCCGACCATTGTCTGACATTTTCAAGGATACGTTCAGAAACCAATTGAACACTCTCCTTCGGAAAAATATTTAAAACTTCAGCATCCTTATATTTTGAAGTTTGACCGTCAAAAACCTCAACAGAAACTTTTCTTTTGACCGCAGCATCCGAATGATTAACCACTGAAACAGTGTTTCTGAAAATTCCGTTTTGATAGTTGTCGTCCAAATTGGTATATGCGTAATAATCTGAAACGGAAACTTTGGGTTGCGTATATAAATACACTTCGCGTTCGATTCCGCTCATGCGTAAAAAATCTTGACTTTCCAGATAACTGGCATCGCTCCAACGGAACATTTGTAAGGCTAATATATTTTTCCCTGCCTTTAAATACTTGGTAATATTAAATTCGGCCGGTGTTTTACTACCTTGAGAATAACCAATATACTCGCCATTTAAGTATAGATACATGGCAGATTTTGCGCCCGCGAAATGCAAGATGACGTCTTCAGACAAAAAGTCTTTATCTAAAGTAATTTCTTTTCTATAAGTCCCGACCGGATTATAATCGTTTGGCGCATCGGGCCATTCTGTGGTAAACGGATAACGCTCGTCCAGATAAATAGGATGGTCATACCCTTCCACTTCCCAATTGGCAGGCACAGGAATGGTTTTCCAATCAGAATCATCATAATCGATGTTATGAAAGGTTGTAAGTCGTTGTTTTGGATCCTTAACCCAATTAAATTTCCAGGGACCATTCAAACTCATGAACCGTTTTGACTGTTCCTTTTCTTTTAGATCGGCATTTTCAAATCCGAAATACGTCGCGCGAGGGGCGAGTTTATGGTCTTCGAATATTTCGTGATTATAATGAAAGGTTTGTTCTGGCACTTCTGAAAGTGGCGCCGTTTTACACCCCATGACGAACAATACAGGGATAATAGTTAGTAATCTTAATCTCATAATAATTATTTTAAAGTTGCATGAAATCTTCAGCAAATATTTTTCTTAGATAAAAAATTAACTCTACTGCGTTTTCATTAGAAAAAACAATGGGTGGTTTAATTTTCAACACATTATGATCTGGGCCATCAGTACTCATCAAAATACCGTGGTCTTTCATTCGATTGGCCAAGTAATCGGTTTGTGCTGCCAATGGATTTATAGCCGCATCCACCAACTCAATACCCAGAAATAAGCCTTGTCCACGAACATCGCCGATTATCGGAAATTCCTCAGCCAACTTATTGAGTTCGGTTTTCAAGAACGTGCCGACTTTTAGGGCATTTTCTTGTAGTTTTTCTCTCTTTACGGTGCGAATCACTTCAGTGCCAATCGCACAGGATACGGGATTCCCTCCAAAAGTGTTGAAATACTCCATGCCATTGGCAAACTTTTCCGCAACCTCTTTTGTACAAGCTACCGCAGCCAATGGATGACCATTCCCCAATGGTTTACCAATAGTTACAATATCAGGGACGACATCGTGCAATTGAAAACCCCAAAACGTTTCGCCCATTCTGCCGCAGCCTGTTTGGACTTCGTCGGAAATACAAAGGCCGCCAGCAGCTCTGATTAAGCTATAGGCTTTTGCTAAAAACCCCTGTGGTAATTCTATTTGTCCACCACAACTGATAATCGGCTCGATTATGAAGGCACCGACGCCGCGACCCTTTTCGTGAACGACATCGATTTGTTTTTGGACTTCTTCAGCGTATTTTTTCCCGGCAGCGTCGCCTCTATATTTACCGCGATACGCATCCGGTAAAGGGAAAATATGAGTATGTTCGGGCGCGCCGCTTCCACCCTTTCCATCAAACTTATAGGAACTGATATCGATACACATATTGCTATTGCCGTGATAGCCGACTTCGCTTGCAATAATATCGCGTTGGCCAGTGGCCGCTTTGACCATTCGGATGGCCAACTCATTCGCTTCACTGCCTGAATTCACAAAATGCAACACGCTTAATTCTGCTGGCAAGGTTTCAAGAAGCTCTTTGGCCAAATCATTAATATTGTCGTGCAGATAGCGTGAATTGGTATTGATCAAAGCCATTTGCTCTTGACCTGCCTTGACGACCTCATAATGTTCATGCCCCACATGCGCGACGTTATTTACGGTGTCCAAATACATTTTACCAAATTGATCCATGAGATACTGTCCAGCACCACGAACCATTTTAATAGGCACTTTATATTGCAGGCTTAAACTTTTGCCTAAATGCTGTTTGCGATAGTTGATTAATTCTTGATTTGAAACTTCAATGGAATTATAAAGTCCTTCTGATTTAAATAATAAATTGGGATCTGGACAGATACTTTGCCAAACCTCTATTTGGTTATAATAAGCAACGCCAGGAAAGTCATTTTCAAAATTTAAAAGCGACAATAGCACTTGAAAATGAAGATGCGGCACCCAATTACCATTTTCAGTTGAGTTTCCTAATTCTCCTACGAGTCCCCCTTTTTGTATAAAGTCGCCAACCTTGTGTTTGGTAGTAGTCGCCACCGATAAGTGACCATAAAGCGTGTAAAATTCCAAACCAGCAGTCGCATGTTTTAAGATTACAAATCCGCCGTATTCTTTATTTCCGGCATTGTTTACAGCAACCACCACTTCGCCATCCAGCAAGGCATGAACAGGTGTATCACTTGGCAACCAAAAATCAATTCCTAAATGAATGGTTCTATTTTCTTTACCAGAATTACCTGTTTTACCATAAGCATTGGAGGTGTAAATAGCACGTGGTTCTAAATAACCGCCAGCGATGACTTTATTGGGAACTTGCTTTTGAAGTTGATTGATTTTAAACTCAAAGAGATCTAAATCGTCAAACTCCTTTTGATGTCCAATCCATTTGCTGGACACACTTAAATCTAAGTGCGCTAGGTCTTCCTTTTGAATTGTTGGAAACAGGTCTTCAAGTTTGAATTTTTGTTTTTCAGCCCAGTCCTTAAATGATTTTTGATAAGGATGCGCTTCAAAGCCACACGCATTTCTAAAACTATTATGGGCAAAATCAGAGCTTATCTGTCGCCATTTCTTAAGGACTTCCCAAGCCGGTTTTTCGCTGATTAACAAATAGGCATTATCAGGCTCCTTTATTTTATTTAAAGCAGATTTCGTGACCGAAATAACCAATCGCATGGCAATGGCATGATACAGATGCAGCAACTCTTCTTCCTGCAATTCAAATTTAGAATGATAGCCTTTTACGATGGACAAAGCAGCTTCCAACGGGTCGTTATGATCCATGATCGCATAGGCACAAGCCACGGCGAGATCATTGATAATTTGCGTGTGAATGGCATCTCCATAATCGATAACTGCCTGAACTTTTGGATGAATCAAATCGGAGGTCACAATAACATTATTGTCATTGCCATCATTATGAACGACGGCTTTTCTTAACTGCGCATAGCTTTCTTGAGATTTCTCAAATTGACTTTGAAAATATGCAATGATTTCTTTTTCGTCCGTATCAAACAAACCAACATGTGGTTTTGTCCAAAGTGCTTGTGCGATATCCCATTCAAAGGCCCGATGTGCTTCTGGATGATCAAAGCCTTGCAACGCTTGGGTTAATAAACCACATTGTTCGCCCAGGCTAAAACGCAAATCGTCCAACTGCGGATTAACGCCACTCCAAACCCGTCCAGAAATCCAAGTCAATAATCGGACATGACGTTTATGGCCATGAGCATCGATAATTTCAGAAATGGCGTTTCCATCGCCATCCACGATGACCTTTGGCACCATAAGATGTTCTCCATGAGCTTCAACAAACTGTAATATTTTTTGTTGAAAATCCAGATAGGATTCGCTTTCATTGTGACGCGAAATTTTCAGGATATAACCTTGAGAATTGGCGATTTTAATTCTAAAATTAAAATCTACTTCTCCAGGAAGTGCAGTTGCTTGACCTTTCAAGTTGAAAAGCTTAAACAGAATTTCTTCGGCTTCCTGATTTGAGATTTTTAAGTTATCGTAGTTCATTTAGTCGTTTTGTAATAACATGATGAGATGTGCTGCGCTCCAGCTGAAATTTTCAGCATTTAGTCCTTCGCCCGTGAT
>NZ_JBMDWE010000042.1:0-31201 GCF_053579655.1 Gelidibacter sp.
ATGAAGGCGCTCATGGCTTCAATCCGACGGATTATCAAATACAATTAACCAGACGCGTCCGCGGATTGCCTTTGTGGTTTTCATTGGCAACACATGGTACCGATCGATATAAGGAGGCCGTAGAACGCGGCATCGAACTCGCGCAAATTGCCGGACGAATGATTGAAGCGCATCCTGATTTGGAGTTGGTCAGAGCGCCAAGTCTCTCTTGTGTGCTCTACCGAAGAAAAGGGTGGCAGCCCGAAGATTATACCCATTGGACCTATGAAAATCATCGCAAAGGTTTTGCTTTGGTAACCCCAACCAAATGGAAAAATGGCGATACGTTTGAAACGGTATCCCGTTTTTGTTTTATAAATCCCGATACTACAGAGCGGGATATTGAAATGATTTTGGAAACGATGGAGTAAGAACCAGAGGCTCTTTCATTTTTTATGAGTTTTGGAGTTTCGTTTAAAGTACTCCTTTTTAGAGGAAGCTTTATGTATTGTTTTCGGGATTTAAATCTCTTGAATTACTGCTTATTTTTTTAATTTTCATCATGGCTAAATCGTAAATTTAAAAATCTATCCTTATTTTTGCGCATGCAACATAACAAAGTACTTATTTTAGATTTCGGATCGCAATACACCCAGCTTATTGCGAGACGTGTTAGAGAGCTCAACATATATTGTGAGATCCATCCATTCAATAAAATTCCAACAGAAATTGAAAGCTTCAAAGCGGTCATTTTATCTGGTGGGCCATCGTCTGTAAGATCGGATAATGCGCCACATCCTGATTTGTCAAAAATTAGGGGTCACATGCCATTGCTCGGCGTGTGTTACGGTGCGCAATATCTGTCTCATTTTTCTGGCGGATTGGTGGAACCATCTGATTCACGTGAGTACGGAAGAACAAATTTAACTTTCGTTAAACAAAATGATTTGTTATTCGATCATATTAAATCTGGAAGCCAGGTTTGGATGAGCCATAGTGATACCATTAAAAAATTGCCAACTAATGGCGTGTTGATTGCCAGCACCAAAGATGTTGAAAATGCAGCATTCGTTATTGAAGGCGAACAAACTTATGGCATCCAATTTCACCCAGAAGTTTACCATTCTACAGATGGGAAGCAACTCTTAGAAAACTTTTTGGTTCATATTGCAAAAATAGAGCAGGACTGGACGCCGCAATCTTTTGTTGAGGAAACGGTTGAAGATTTACAAGCGCAAATTGGCGATGATAAAGTGGTTTTAGGTCTTTCTGGAGGTGTGGATTCTTCAGTAGCCGCGATATTACTTCATAAAGCTATTGGCAAAAATCTATATTGCATTTTTGTGAATAATGGATTACTTCGTAAAAATGAATTTACAAATGTCTTGGCGCAATACGAAGGCATGGGACTTAATGTAAAAGGTGTTGATGCTTCGGCACGTTTCTTGGATGCACTGGCAGGATTAAGCGATCCTGAGTTCAAACGAAAAGCTATCGGTCGTGTGTTCATTGAGGTTTTTGATGACGAAGCGCATCAAATTGAGGATGTCAAATGGTTGGCACAAGGCACCATATATCCAGATGTGATTGAAAGTGTTTCTGCCACTGGAGGTCCAAGTGCAACGATCAAAAGTCATCATAACGTGGGCGGTTTACCAGATTTCATGAAGTTGAAAATTGTGGAACCCTTAAGAGCCTTATTTAAAGATGAGGTAAGACGTGTTGGTGCATCTATGGGAATGGACGAAGCTATTTTGGGACGTCATCCTTTTCCAGGTCCAGGTTTGGCCATTCGTATTTTGGGCGATATTACTGCTGAAAAAGTGCGTATCTTACAAGAAGTTGATGCTATATTTATCGACAATCTTAAATCTTGGGGTTTGTACGACAAAGTATGGCAGGCAGGCGCAATTTTACTGCCGGTTAATAGTGTAGGCGTGATGGGTGATGAGCGCACTTATGAAAAATGTGTCGCTTTAAGAGCGGTCGAAAGTACCGATGGAATGACGGCGGATTGGGTAAACCTACCTTACGAATTTTTGCAAAGTACCTCAAACGAAATAATAAATAAAGTAAAAGGCGTTAATAGAGTAGTGTATGATATCAGCTCAAAACCGCCAGCCACTATTGAATGGGAATAACCAAACTCCTACGGAGGCAGGAGTCTCTTAAATAATAGAAAAACCTCGAAGTTAAGAAATTCCCTCCTATCTGTTATTAGACCGATAGAAGGGAATATAAATATTTGTCAATGAAAAAATTCATTTTAGTTTGTATCATTACCTTATCGTGCAGTTGGTTTGCCAATGCACAAAAGTTTAAAACGCATACGGTAAAGCAAGGAGAAACGGTGGAATCTATTGCGAAAAAATATCAGGTAACTGCGTCAGATATTTATTCGTTAAACCCTGATGCGAAGCGAAAATTATATTTAGATGCGGTTTTGATCATTCCTAATGTTTCAACTGTTGCTTCTGGCATTCCTACTGAAACTAAAGAGCTTATTGGTTTTAAATCTCATAAGGTACAACGAAAAGAAACCCTTTATAGCATTTCAAAGGAATACAATGTTGAAGTTGAAGATATTAAAAAGCACAACAAAAGCTTATATTCTGAGAATTTAAAAAAGGGTGATCAAATCAGGATTCCGGAGTACAAAACAATTGTTTCAAAAGTAATTCCAAATAATGCGCTTAAAACTTATAAAGTACAGCCGAAAGAAGGCAAATGGGGCGTGGCCTATAAGTTTGGAATTACAGTTGCCGAATTAGAAACCTTGAATCCTAAAATGGGTGAGGTTTTGCAAGCAGGTGATATCCTCAATGTTCCAAATACGGACAGTGAAAAGACCATGGATGTTAATTATAACTATTATACAGTTCAAAAAAGTGAAGGCTATTATCGCTTGAAAGTCAAACTGGGCTTGAGCCAAGAACAGTTAGAGAAACTTAATCCTGAATTAAAGGTCGATGGATTAAAAGAAGGTATGGTTTTAAAAGTACCACATAATGTAACGGTTGGAGATACCATCGTAAAAGTTGAAGGAACAAATCTTACTTCTAAATTAAAGAATTTAAAAACTAAGCAAATCGCGGTCATGCTGCCCTTCCGTTTGAATAGGGTCAATGCTGATTCTGTTCAGCAAGCCAAAGATATGATCAAAACAGATAGGCGCTTGTCTGTTTCGCTCGATTTTCAATCAGGCGTTTTAATGGCCGTGGATTCTGCAAAACAACTTGGGATTTCGACAAAATTGAAAGTCTTTGATACTGGAGATCAATTAGCTGAAGTCTCAAAAATTTTAAATAGCAATGACTTTTCTAAGTACGATGCGATTATTGGTCCGCTCATGCCAAATGATTTAGATCGTGTGGCGAAAGCCTTGGAAAATGATAAAATTCCTGTAATCTCTCCAATTAATAAAGTAACACAGTTGTATGAGAATGTTTTTCAAACTATTCCTGAGCCAGAGATACTAGAACACGCGATGATTCAATTTGTGAAGGATGATCAATCACGACGAAATGTTGTCATTATTTCCGATAATTCCAATATAGCTATCAGTAATCGACTAAAATCAGAATTTCCAAATGCCAGACAAATTTTCTCCAAAAAAAATAAGGAAGGACGTGATGCGTTTTATATCATGACTACCGATTTAGGTGGTGCGTTTGTAGCGGGTAAAAATTATGTATTTTTAGAAACCGCCAATGAAGCTTTGGTGTCCAATGTAACCAGCATGCTTAATGGATTAAGCAATAAAAATCAAGAAATTATTTTGGTATCTACCAACAAAACGGATGCTTTTGAAGGTGTAAATGTGTCTAATTACCATCTCGCAAATTTGAAATTCCATTATCCATCCATTCAAAAAAGTTTGAATTCAGATCAGCCTGATAGTTTTGTAAAGTCCTATAAAAAGAAATATGGTATTGAACCTAACAAATTTGCGGTAAGAGGTTTTGATCTGACTTTAGATATTCTTTTGCGTTTGGCTTCTGATGACGATTTGTACAAGGCGTCCAACAATTCAGTGGAAACGCAATACACTGAAAATAAGTTTAGATATTCTAAAAAACCGAATGGTGGTTATATTAATGAAGCTGTTTTTATTGTAAAATATACCCCTGAACTCACTATAGAAGAAGCAAAATTATGACATCAAAAGTAGTTTACCTAGGCGATTTAAGAACGGAATGTACACATGAGAAATCTGGAGATACGTTCATAACAGATGCCCCAACTGATAATAACGGAAAGGGTATGGCATTTTCGCCTACAGATACAGTTGCAACCGCATTAGCAAGTTGTATGATCACTGTTATGGGGATTAAAGCTAGGGATATGGATGTAGATATGACAGGAACTACGGCTGAAGTCACTAAAACTATGTCTGCCAATCCAAGACGTATTTCGAAAATTGAAGTCGTTATGAATTTGCCATTTAAGGCAGATGATAGAACTAAAAAAATTCTAGAAAACACGGGACTCACATGTCCTGTATTTCAAAGTCTGCATCCAGACCTTGAAAAGGATATTACCTTCAACTGGGCTTAATAAAACAAAAATATTAAAATCTTCGGGAATTCCGATTCCCACAAATTCTTTATAGACCTGTGTTAGAGCCAGATAAAAATTTTCTAATCAAATTAGCACATACTAAAATGCCTTACGGCAAATATGAAGGGCGATATCTTATAGAATTGCCTGAGTTTTATGTGGTATGGTATCATAACAAGGGATTTCCCAAAGGACAACTAGGACTCATGTTGGCTCAAGTATATGAGTTAAAACTAAACGGTTTAGAGGACTTAATCAGAGACATAAAAAAGCGGTATCCAAAGTAATTTTATAACTTTAAAATTAAATTGGTTACCTCATGGCTCAAGAGCATATTGAAAAAAAATTCAAATTAAAACACCTTCCTTCGTTATTTGTAAAAACATTCCATGCATGGAATGACGATGATCCATGGCGTTTAAGTGCTGTTGTAGCGTACTATGCCGTTTTATCATTGCCGGGACTTATTGTTATTTTAATCAATGTCGTGGGCAGTATCTGGGGACAGGAAATTGTTCAAGGGCATTTGACCCACGAGATAGCATCGGTGTTAGGAGCGGATTCCGCAGAAATTATTAAGTCTATGATCTCCGAAACGCTCGATACCGAAAAGAATATTATTTCAACACTTATCGGGATTGCCAGTATGATTTTTGGCGCAACAGGAGCGTTTTATCAATTGCAAGTATCTCTTAATAAAATTTGGAAAGTTGAGGATTCTGGCAAATTCAGCTTTAAAAAGTTACTTACAGATCGTGCCCGTAGTTTTGCTTTTATATTGGTTATTGGCTTTTTGCTACTCATCAGTTTTATAGTATCGGCAGCTCTTGGTGTTTTCAATAGTTATATAAAGGAGCTTTTCCCAAATATTGTGTTGTATGTAGCCTATTTGTTGGATTTGGTACTTTCTCTTGGCGTGGTTACGACTCTTTTCGCTTTAATGTTTAAGTATATGCCAGACACGAAAATTAAATGGAAAACGGTATGGATCGGTGCCATCATAACAGCTATACTCTTTACACTTGGTAAGTATTTGTTGGTATTTTATTTTGGAGCCTCTAATCCTGGATCGACCTATGGTGCTGCGGGTAGCATTGTGCTAGTTTTACTTTGGGTATCTTATTCTTGTCTTATTTTCTATTTTGGTGCAGAGTTCACGCGCATATTTTCATTGAAATATGGCCATAATTCCCAAAGCGTTTCTGAGGTTATGACGGGAATTAAAAACGATTAAACCAATCAGATTAATCAATCGTCTTAAAATTTAAAACTTATCTTTGTAAAAATTATAACAGGATGCATAGAGCAGGTTTTGTAAATATCATAGGAAATCCAAATGTTGGGAAATCAACATTGATGAATGCCTTCGTAGGCGAAAAATTATCGATCATCACGTCAAAGGCACAAACAACAAGACATCGTATTCTTGGAATTGTCAATGGCGACGATTTTCAGGTTATTTTATCAGATACTCCAGGGATTATCAAACCAGCTTATGAACTTCAGGAGTCTATGATGGATTTCGTGAAATCTGCCTTTGATGACGCCGATGTACTTGTGTATATGGTAGAAATCGGAGAGCAGGAACTAAAAGATGAAGTTTTTTTTAGAAAAATCACGAATTCTAAAATCCCTGTATTGTTATTGTTGAATAAGATTGACAAATCTGACCAACAGCAATTGGAAGCCCAAGTGCAATTATGGTCTGAAAAGGTACCAAATGCCGAAATTTATCCTATTTCAGCTTTAGAAGGATTTAACGTCAAGGAAGTTTTTGGTAGAATTATTGAATTGTTACCAGAATCTCCTGCATTTTATCCAAAGGATCAATTAACAGATCGTCCTGAACGTTTTTTTGTGAACGAAACCATTCGGGAAAAAATCTTGATTCACTACAAAAAGGAGATTCCTTATTCCGTTGAGATTGATACTGAAGAATTTTTTGAAGAAGAGAAAATTATCAGAATGCGCGCCGTTATTATGGTGGAACGCGAAACTCAAAAAGGAATCATTATTGGCCATAAAGGTGCTGCACTAAAAAGAGTTGGGGTGGAAGCAAGGAAAGATTTGGAACTGTTTTTTGGCAAACAAGTCCATTTGGAACTCTATGTTAAAGTCAATAAGAACTGGCGAAGCGATCAAAAGCAGTTGAAGCGTTTTGGGTATAATCAGAAGTAGTTTTTCAGTCTTCAGTCTTCAGTCAGCAGTCAGCAGTCAGCAGTTCTGATCAATATTTATTTGCAACGAATTTACTAATATTTTTAAGTGTTTCTCTGTGTTATAGCTTCGTCTTAAGTAGGCAATAAGCAATTCAATTTTTTGACGATTTCTCTAATGTTCGAGATTAAAAATCTGATCCATTGAACAAATTTTAAGCAGTATATAAAAACCAACTCGTCTTCAATTCCTTTTCTGGAATTGAATCCACTCCTCCTTCCAAAGGAGGAGAATTTAGCTTGTTTTAAATATTAGACACATCTGAAAAAAATATTTTTCAAACTATTCTCTTTAATATTTTTCCTTTATGTCTCTGTGAAACTCTGTGCTACTCCGTGGAACTCTGTGTAATAATTAGTCCACAGTTATCAATCAATATTCAACAATCTTCAATCTTCAATCCTCGGTCCTCCGTTCTTCAAATCATCCCATTCTCCCTCAAAGTCGCATTCATAAAATCATACAACCCATGCATTTATGCCTTGCCTTTCGCTCTTCCGAAGCGTCCAGCAAAATAAAGCACAAACCAAGCAGCGACCATAAGTAGCATCAATCCAAATTGAATCGCATACGGACTCTTTAAAGTCCAATTCGTATAAGTCCAAATCCCAAAGGCAATAAAAAGTCCTGCTACCAAAAAATGTAAAAACATAAACATGGTCCAAACCGTCGGATTTGGTCCAAATAATCCATGCAACATTGAAGTTTGAGAATCCGTTTCATTAATTTCCAAATGCAGTTGCGGCGACCAAAATTGTTGATGGTGAGTAGGCAATCGGATAAAAATGTGATCATCAACCCTAACTATTTTATAAGTTTCACAGGAGGCTTTAGCAGCTTCAAAAGTCTTTAAAACAGACGTGTTATCATGGTCTAATTCTATTTTAAAACGCGGTCTTAATACAATTTCGTTGGATATGGGCATAATTATAGTTTAGTGCTCTGAAAAATAGTCTATTTTTTTTAAAATGGAAACACTACATTTGCAAACAATTAAAGAAGTATGAGTAATATAGTAGCTATTATAGGTCGTCCAAATGTTGGAAAGTCAACTTTATTCAATCGTTTAATCAAACGTAGGGAGGCCATTGTTGATGCAGTGAGCGGTGTAACTAGAGATAGGCATTACGGCAAATCAGAATGGAATGGACGTGAGTTCTCAGTAATTGATACTGGAGGATATATCATTGGGAGTGATGACGTTTTTGAGGCTGAAATTGACAAACAGGTTGAAATCGCCATTGAAGAGGCCGATGTGATCATTTTTGTGGTGGATGTGGAAACTGGTGTGACCAGCATGGATGAAGATGTTGCCAAACTGCTCAGAAGAGTCAATAAACCAGTGTTTTTGGCAGTTAATAAAGTGGATAACAACAAACGTGCTGAAGATGCGGTCGAATTTTATGCCTTAGGTTTAGGCGAGTATTTCAATATTGCTAGTATTAGTGGCAGCGGTACAGGAGACTTGCTCGACGAAGTGGTTAAATCTTTGCCAGATGACGTTTTTGAAGAAGAAAGTGAATTACCACGATTTGCTGTGGTAGGTCGTCCTAATGCAGGGAAATCCTCATTCATTAATGCCCTAATTGGCGAAGACCGTTATATTGTTACGGATATTGCCGGTACGACAAGAGATTCTATTGATACCAAATACAACCAATTCGGATTTGAGTTTAATTTAGTTGATACTGCGGGAATCCGTCGTAAATCCAAAGTAAAGGAAGATCTGGAGTTTTACTCCGTGATGCGTAGCGTTAGAGCTATTGAGCATTGTGATGTGGTGATCCTAGTTCATGATGCCACACGTGGCTTTGACGGACAAGTGCAAAACATATTCTGGTTGGCTGAGCGCAACAGAAAAGGCATCGTCATTTTGGTCAATAAGTGGGATTTGGTTGAAAAAGAAACCAATACCGTAAGAGATTACGAAAGACAAATTCGAAAGGAAATTGAGCCATTTACGGATGTGCCAATTGTATTCGTTTCGGTGCTTAATAAACAACGTATTTTTAAGGCGATTGAAACTGCTGTTGAAGTTTATAACAACCGCAGCAAAAAGATAAAAACCAGTAAGCTTAACGAGGTGTTATTGCCAATTATCGAAAATTATCCGCCGCCTGCGTTAAAAGGGAAATTCGTGAAGATCAAATATATCATGCAATTGCCAACGCCGCAGCCTCAATTTGCCTTTTTCTGTAATTTGCCGCAGTATGTCAAAGAACCATACAAACGCTTTTTAGAGAATCAGTTACGCGAGCAATTTAACTTTCATGGCGTTCCCATCAGTATTTATATGCGTAAAAAGTAAGAATAGCGTTTATTCTTACTTTTATTAAGAAAATTCAGACGAATTCATATTTATTTTTGTTTTTTTGAAGGATATTCATCATCATCAATCAAAATAATGACAAAATATCTATGCATTCTTGCATTGTTATGCACTTGCATGACTTTTTCTCAAGGTAAATCATTTAAGATTTCTGGCATTTTAGTTTCTGAAGCCGATCAGTCGGCTTTGGAATTTGCCACCATTTATCTCGAAACGCTTAAGGATTCTACTTTAATCACTTACACCATTTCTGATAAAAACGGTCATTTTGTTTTGGACAATTGGACGTATGAAGATTCCTTAAATCTTACCATTTCCTATTTAGGATATGAGTCCTATTCTCAAATCGTCAACATTTCAAAATCGCCCGTTAACCTAAAGACGATCACACTTAAAACAGCCAATTTATTGGGAGAAATTGTGATTAAATAGAGTGCGCTCATTACCGTAAAAAAAATACTTTGGAATTTAATGTGAAGCATGAAGTCTTGAATATCAAGCATGCCTGTTCACGGATAAGTATGACCGTTTTGGAATTTGGCACTTAAAATTTGATTTTTAAAGCCTTACTCTTTTTGCGTACTTACCGCCCAATAATTTCCTGCATAGTCCATAAAAGCACCTCGTGTGTCAGGATTATCAGCATCGCTAGTGGGTTGCTCTAATAGCATACAATCATTTGCAATCGCTAAATCGAAGGTTTTATGAACATTTGGAACATACATATGCAACATGGTCGTAATGGCTGGGTAATCTTCAGTACTGTCACTGATCATCAGGACGGAATCGTCCAATTTGAGTTCGATGTGCATGATGGATCCATCTTCTCGATCAAAGCGTCTTAACTCCTTAGCTTCAAAAACGATTTTTAAGAGATCGACAAGCTTTTGCGCATCGTCCACAATGAGATAAGGTGCTAGGGAATTGTAGTTTTTTGGTTTGTAAGACATGTTTTTTGAAATTGAAATTGAACTTGAAGTTGAAATCGAAATTGAAACTGAACTTGAAGTTGAAACTGAAATCCAGAATTTGAATCCTTTTCTCCCGCAGATCCCGTTTATTGACGCAGAACGTTTAGATTGAAATTGAATGTTAGGCTATTTAACTATGGATAGAACTTAGTGAGAAATCAGACTGCCAACTGCTTGCCCGTCCGTAGCTTTTGCGAAGGCGGGAACACTGCCAACTGAAGACTGATCACTGCCGACTAAAAAACTACCATCCTCCAGAAGCACCGCCGCCGCCAAAGCCTCCGCCACCGAAACCTCCACCGAAGCCGCCGCCACCTCCAAAGCCGCCACCGCCACCAAATCCACCTCTGGAAGAGCCGCCGCCCATTCCTCCACGTCCGAGACTACTTAAAATAATAGCGTCCCAAATACTAAAACCACCACCTTTGTTGCTGCCTGGTCCGCCGCCATGATTCTTTTTAGAAATTGACATCATGACAATGATGAATATTATAAAAAGCAGAATAAAAAATCCGGCAGGAAACCCTTCAGAAGAGTTATCTTTTCGTGTGCCTTTATATTCGCCAGTCATCACTTCGAAAACAGCATCAACACCTCTGTTTAATCCGCCATAATAATCATTTTGTTTAAAGTAGGGGATAATGTCTTGTTCAATGATACGTTTGGACATGGCATCGGTCAGTAAATGTTCCATGCCATAACCTGTGTTGATTGCAATCTTCCGATCGTCTTTAGCCAATATTATCAAGACCCCATTGTCTTCTTTTGCTTGCCCAATACCCCATTTTTCTCCCCATTGCGCACCTAGGTAATTGATGTTTTCGCCTTGTGTGGAACTGATGATGACCACCACGATTTGTGTGGAAGTGGAGTCGGAATATTTTATAAGTTTTTGCTCTAAACTGTTTTTTTGGCTTTCAGATAATAGAGGTGTATACTGATAAACACTCGTTTGTTCAGTAGTTTTTTTTGGTTTTTCAGGAATATTAAATTGGGAAAATCCAAACTGAATACTGCACAGCGCCAACAGTGCAGTAAAAAGAAAGCGTTGATAAACGCTCCTTTTTTTATAGTTAGTATTTTGACTGCTGTCTGAAAACTGCATAGTGCTCACTTTATCTTTTTTATCCAATAGAAATATCATCTGGAATTTCATTTTTGTTGCCTGTTTCCCATGGAAAATAAGTTTCCAATTGCTTGCCGGCCTTTAAAATGCCATCAACCAATCCTTGTTTGAAATGGCCTCTTTTAAAATGGCCTTGCATGACGTTTTTGGTGCTTTCCCAAAAATCCTCATCGACAACGTTATTAATGCCTTCATCCCCAAAAATAACAAAGGTTTTATCTTCAACGGCCACATAAATCAAAACCCCATTTTGAAGTTTTGTATTGTCCATTTTTAGTAAGTGAAACACTTCCAAAGCACGCTCGTACACATCAATCTTAGAGTTTTTTTCGAGATGTACTCGTATTTCTCCTGAAGTGTTTTTTTCTGCTATCCTGATGGCCTCAATTACTTGTTGCTCTTCTTCAGCGGTAAGAAAATCTTCTGTTTTAGACATTTTTATATTTTAGATAGTTGCGCTTTAGTGAAGCATTATCAAAACGAATTGAAAGTTTAGATTATTTTTTGAAATCAAACTCAACTTCTTTAGCTTTCTCAGACCCAGCATCTGCTTTGTAATAACTCATGTCCTCAAAATTGAAAAGACCTGCCAATACACTGTTTGGGAAAACTTTGATGTGTTTGTTATAAGGTTCTACCGCTTGATTAAAACGATCTCTCGCAACATTAATTCGGTTTTCTGTACCTTCCAATTGCGACTGTAATTCCAGGAAGTTTTGGTTCGCTTTCAGTTCAGGATAACGTTCTACCGATACTAATAATCGCGATAACGCCCCGCTCAATCCGCTTTGTGCTTCTTGAAACTGTGCCATGTTTTCTGCGGTGAGGTGAGTAGGATCAATAGTTGTAGCCGTTGCTTTTGCCCGTGCTTCAATGACTTCTTTTAAGGTCGTACGCTCAAAATCGGCTGCACCTTGCACTGTTTTCACAAGGTTACCAATAAGGTCATTACGGCGTTGGTAGCTGCTTTCTACGTCACCCCAACTTCTGGTTGCCGTTTCTCTAAGTTCGACCGCTGTATTGTTGAATTTTTTTCCCCAGGAGTAAATTCCGATTACAATTAAAGCGATGATAATTACGGGAACAAGCCATTTTTTCATAATGTGTTGGTTTTAGAGTTGTGATTTAATTTTTAAAAGTTGAGATTTTATATCTTCTAATTTGCTGATGATTTCAAATTTGCTGAGCGCTTCTTGTTTGTTTTCCTTCAGATGGGTTTTTGCGCCTTCAAGCGTAAAACCACGCACCTTGACCAAATGATAGATAAATTTAAGATTCTTAATATCCTCAGGTGTAAATTTTCGATCGCCTTTAGCATTCTTTTTTGGTTTTAGGATGTCAAATTCCTTTTCCCAAAATCGAATCAAAGACGTATTGACCTTGAATGCTTTCGCTACTTCACCAATACCATAATATCTTTTTTCAGGTAGATCGATATACATATTAATCCAAGGATTGATTTTCTAAAGATGCGCGCTCCAGTAATATGCTATATTCTTCTGCTGATAAATGACCATAATAAAAATTCATGGGGTTAATGCGTTCATCATCTTTAAAAATTTCATAATGTATATGTGGTCCTTGAGAACGTCCGGTACTACCCACAAAACCTATTAAGTCGCCACGTTTTACCTTTTGATTGACACGTACATTGTACTTGTACAAATGGCCGTAAAGTGACACATAACCATAGCCATGATCAATCCTAATATGATTGCCGTAACCTGATGAAGCGTTGTCTGCTCTAACGACAGTGCCATCGCCAGTAGCATAAACGGGTGTGCCTCTTGGAGCCGTAAAATCCATGCCATAATGGAATTTTTTAACTTTGGTAAAAGGGTCTGTGCGATAGCCGTAGCCTGAAGCTATTCGGGTCATATCTTCATTGCTAATCGGTTGAATAGCTGGAATCGAGGCTAGGAATTTTTCTTTATCTGCTGCTAAAATGGCGATTTCATCTAAGGATTTGGACTGAACCACAATTTGCTTCTGCAAGATATCCATGCGTTTATTGGTCTCAACTATGATTTTTGAATTGTCAAAACCTTCTAAATCTTTATAGCGATTGACACCTCCAAAACCTGCTTTACGCTGTTCTTCTGGAATAGGATTAGCTTCAAAATAAAGTCTGTAAATAGAGTTGTCGCGTTCTTCAACATTGGCCAAGACCGATTGGGCCTCATCCATTTTTTTATTCAATAGTTGATACTGCAATTCCATGTGCTGGAGTTCTCTTGCTAACGCACGTTCTTTAGGCGATTGTACAAACTGACTTGCCAAAAACACAAATAGAAAAGCAAACAGGGCGGATGCCAAAATAAATAAAGAAACATACTTTAAAGTCTTCCTTTTTCGTCGCTCTATTTTCTTATAAGAGAGGGTTTCAGAATCGTAATAATATTTTACCTTACTCATTTCCTAATTTATACTATTTTTGCACAGTTAAAAAGACTGTTGACGGCCTTTTGACATTAACCTAACGAACAAACCTACAAAATATTTTAATTGTAAATTTAGTAAAACTAAACGATTCTCAAGTAAAGTAGGCGTGCGATATGCAAACTTTAAAATAACTTTGTGAAAAAGTGTGCCGTATTGCTAAAATTAATATAAAATAAGACATCAAATAATCGAAATGAAATCTCAAGACATACGTTCCCAATTTTTAAGTTTTTTCAAGGACAAACAACACGCTATTGTACCTTCGGCACCCATGGTTTTGAAGGATGATCCTACCTTAATGTTTGTCAATTCTGGAATGGCACCTTTTAAGGAGTATTTTTTGGGGAATGCACAGCCTAAAAACAAGCGCATTGCCGACACTCAAAAATGCTTGCGTGTTTCTGGTAAGCACAATGATTTGGAAGAGGTTGGTTTTGACACTTATCATCATACGCTTTTTGAAATGTTGGGCAACTGGAGTTTTGGCGATTATTTTAAAAAGGAAGCTATTGCCTGGGCTTGGGAACTTTTGACAGAAGTTTATGGCATCGATAAAAACATCCTTTACGTTACCGTTTTTGAAGGCAGTAAAGAAGATAATTTGCCAATGGATCAAGAAGCTTACGATTTATGGAAATCTTTTATTTCTGAAGATCGCATCTTGATGGGTAATAAAAATGACAACTTCTGGGAAATGGGCGACCAAGGTCCGTGTGGACCCTGTAGTGAAATCCATGTGGATATCCGTTCAGCGGAAGAAAAGGAAAAGGTCGATGGCAGAACCTTAGTCAATATGGATCATCCGCAAGTGGTTGAAATATGGAATTTGGTATTCATGCAATACAACAGAAAAGCCAACGGATCATTAGAGCCGTTGCCTCAAAAGCATATTGATACGGGAATGGGCTTTGAGCGTTTGTGTATGGTATTGCAAGGTGTTCAGTCCAATTATGATACGGATGTGTTTACGCCAATTATTCGTGAGATTGAAACCATTACTGATAAACCCTACGGAAAAGACGAAATGGTGGATGTCTCAATTCGCGTGATTTCTGATCACGTACGCGCTGTGGCGTTTTCAATTGCTGACGGACAGTTGCCAAGTAATACGGGGGCTGGATATGTCATCCGTCGAATTTTAAGAAGAGCCATTCGTTATAGTTTTACATTCTTGGATCAAAAAGAACCATTCATCTACCGATTGGTGGATGTCTTGAGTAAGAAAATGGGCGATGCCTTCCCAGAATTGAAATCTCAAAAACAGCTGATTGAAAACGTTATTAAAGAAGAGGAGCAATCGTTTTTAAGAACAATTTCGTCAGGTATTTCTAATTTGGAAGCCATTATCAAAAATGCCAACGGACGAATTAAAGCCGATAGCGTTTCAGATGAAACGACCTTAGAAAATCTAAAAGTAATTTCTGGTAGAGATGCTTTTGAATTATTTGACTCCAACGGATTTCCTTTAGATTTAACTCAGCTGATCGCTAAAGAAAATGGATTTACGGTAGATGTTGACGGGTTCAATGTTGAAATGCAAAAACAAAAAGACCGTTCTCGTGCTGCTAGTGAAATGACCACTGAAGATTGGACGATTTTACTGGAAGATGATGTACAGGAATTTATAGGTTATGATCTGCTTGAAACCAAGGTTAAGATTACACGCTATCGAAAAGTGGTTTCAAAAAAGGATGGCGAAATGTACCAATTGGTATTCAATCTTACGCCTTTTTATGCCGAAGGTGGTGGCCAAGTAGGCGATAAGGGCTATTTGAAAGATAGCAATGGCGATGTAGTTTATATTATAGACACTAAAAAAGAAAACAACGTTACGATCCATTTCACAAAGAATCTACCAAAAGATTTGAGAGCTACTTTTGATGCTCAGGTGGATGAAAAACAACGTAGAAGAACGGAAGCTAATCTTACAGCCACTCGCTACATCAGGCCTTACGAGAAGTTTTGGGAACACACGTGGAGCAAAAAGGAAGTGCGGTGCATTCTAAATATTTGCGTTTTGACTTCTCCCATTTCTCAAAAATGACTCCAGAAGAATTAAGCGATGTCGAAAACTTCGTCAACGCACGTATTGAAGGCAAATTGCCACTTCAAGAGCAGCGCAACATTCCGATGGAAATGGCGATTGACGAAGGTGCGATTGCCCTTTTTGGAGAGAAATATGGCGATACGGTACGAACCATTCGTTATGGAAAATCGTTTGAATTATGTGGCGGAACCCACGTGAAGAACACAGGCGATATCTGGTATTTTAAAATCGTTTCCGAAGGTGCCGTCGCTTCAGGAATACGTCGAATTGAAGCGATTACCAATGATGCCGTAAAATATTATTACCAAGATCATGACCGTGCATTTTTTGAAATCAAAGGACTTTTGAATAATGCTCAGGAACCCATTAAGGCCATCCAAAGTTTACAAACTGAGAATGCTGAATTAAAAAAGCAAGTCGAAAACATGTTAAAAGAAAAAGCTAAAAATTTAAAAGGCGATCTTAAAAATGAATTGTCAGAAATTAACGGCGTTCAGTTTTTAGCCAAGAAAATAGATTTAGATGCTTCAGGCATCAAAGACCTGTCTTTTGAAATGGGACAGCAATACGATAATCTATTCTTGTTGTTTGCCTCTGAAAATGATGGCAAGGCTTTATTGTCCTGTTATATTTCTAAAGAATTAGTCAAAATCAAAGGCTTGAATGCAGGAACCATTGTTCGCGAATTAGGCAAGTTTATCCAAGGTGGCGGCGGTGGGCAACCATTCTTCGCAACCGCAGGAGGTAAGAATCCTGAGGGTATTGAAAAGGCATTGGAGGCAGCGGTGGAGTATTTGAAGGCTTAGGGTTTTTCTCTCGCGGAGACTGTGAAATATTTCTCGCAGAGGCGCGGAGACGCTAAGATGGTGTACATCAGGACTGACTATATTGTAACATATTCACTAATCAAAATAGGATGTTCGAGCATAGAGTAGTTGAAAATATTCTTAACGTAATACCTTTGCGACTCCGGGCCTCTGAGTGCAAATACGCTAAGATTAGTGTGAATTATAAAACAATTGAAAATATGAGTAACTAAAACCTTTGCGCCTCCGCGTCTCTGCGTGCAAATTGAATTTTTGATTTTTTCTTATAAATACCTAAAATAGTTAAACCTTAAAATGGATTACTATGGAAGAAAATGAGATTTCTGGTATAATAGTAGATGCTTGTTACCATATCCATGTTAATTTGGGACCTGGTTTGTTAGAATCTGTTTACGAGGAAATTCTTTGTTATGAATTAAGAGCAAAAGGTTTACATGTTGAAAGACAAAAATCGCTTCCAGTTTTGTGGAAAGATGTCAAACTCGATATAGGCTATAGAACGGATTTAATTGTAGAGGTAATTGTTGCAATAAAATCAGTTGAAGAAATTCATTCCGTTCATCCAAAACAAGTATTAACCTATTTAAAACTCACTGGTTTGAAATTGGGATTATTGATTAATTTTAATAGTCCATTAATGAAATCTGGAATCACAAGAATAGTAAACAAGCTTTAAGGTTTATCTCGCAGAGTCGCTAAGGCGCTAGATGGATTAGGAATGATTTGCTGTTTTTATCTATAACAACAGCAAGAGATTCGAGGTTATAGAATAAATAAAAAACGTTTTTAATTCAAGTCTTTGCGCCTACGCGCCTTTGCGAGCAAAAAAACAAAGTAATTTAATAGAATCCTAACTCTGCGTCTCCGCGCCTCTGCGTGCCAAAAAAAACAACCCCTCTCAAAGCATCTAAAATCCTCGCCTCTGCGAGCAAAAAATGAAACTACAAACCATCATCCCACTAAAACCCCAAGAAAACCCCATCGATTATCATTCGAAGGTGTTTCTGTTAGGCTCTTGTTTTGTAGAAAATATAGGGCAGAAGCTGTCATATTTCAAATTCCAGACTTCTCAAAATCCGTTCGGCGTTTTATTTCATCCCAAAGCCATTGAAACTGTTGTTGTAAGAGCCCTTCAACAAAAGGAATACAACGAGAATGAAGTGTTTTTTTACAATGAACAATGGCACTGTTATGATGCACATTCACAAATGAGTGACATTTCCAAAGAGACCTTGATTCACAATTTAAACGAGCAACTGGAAGTTACAAGACAACAACTTAAAGAAGCTTCTCATATTGTGATTACATTAGGAACCGCTTGGGTTTATAAATATTTCAAATCCAATTTACCCGTTGCCAATTGCCATAAAGTACCTCAAAAAGAATTCAAAAAAGAGCTGCTTTCCATTAATGAAATCACTGAGACACTTCAAAATTTGCAAAATAAAATCAAGGAAGTTAACACCAATGTTATCCTGATTTTTACAGTATCGCCAATCCGTCATATTAAGGATGGATTTGTTGAAAACGCACGTAGCAAAGCCCATCTAATTGCCGCCATTCATGATTTTGTAGTGCAGCAGCATGAGAATGATAATTTCTACTTTCCTTCCTATGAGATCATGATGGACGAACTTCGCGATTATCGCTTTTATGCGGAAGACATGCTGCATCCTAACGCCACAGCCATCAAATATATTTGGGAAAAATTCCAGAAGGTTTGGCTATCTGATAGTGCATTAGAAACAATGGAAGAAGTAGATAGCATTCAAAAGGGAATGGCGCATTTGCCATTTTATCCAAATTCGGAGGCACATAGCATTTTTTTAAAAAAGCTTGAACTCAGAAAAGAAGCACTTCAAAAGAAATTCCAATACATTACTTTTTAAAAATGCGATAGTCATCGGAGGGGTTCAAAGCCTTTGAAACTAAGTGTTCAGAACTACAGTTTGGTTTTCACTAATAATCTCTGTGTCCATCTCAATAATTAGAAAACTAGCGTTGAGATACATCGTCATAATTTAAAAATTATATTTTAACCTTTTTTAATTGCTTTTTATCGATGAAAGTTTAGATATCAAATATTTAGAGTTATATTGATAATGCTATTAATCATTTGTTAGGAGAAGCATCAGTTATTTCCGAAGTTGGAAAACAAGGAATATCTCTGATGCTTTTTTGTTGCCCAATACTGAAAATACGAATGATGCTTTTGTTATGTTGCCTTAGAGAGCGAAAGCACAAAATCTTTGATCAAAGACGCCATCTTAAGTCTGCGAAATAACGCTTCATTTAAAATCCAAAATCAATTAAATAAAACGGCTCACAAAAAATAATGTGAGCCATATTATAATTTTTGCTTCAAGATATGTTTCTAAAAGTGCCTTCGCCAATTGAAATACGTAACCTATTAAAATAGCAATCGAAAGATTTAAGTTAGCGGAACACTTCGATTTAAAACCTCAAAAACCTGAGTCCCTTGCGCTTTTCCTTTGCGTGATTGCGGTTAAGGAACCCGAACACTCTCCGGCACCAAAACCGTATAATCCCCATGATTCCTTATCACATCTCTGACAATAGAAGAAGAAATATAAGAGGTGCTTGCGGCAGTCAGTAAAAATACGGTTTCAATTTTTGAAAGTTTTCTGTTCGTATGAGCGATTGCTTTTTCAAATTCAAAATCGGCGGGATTGCGCAAACCTCTTAAAATAAACTGTGCATCAATCTGCTTGCAGAAATCGATGGTCAAACCTTGATACGTCATCAATTTTACTTTGGGCTGATCTTTAAAGGTCTCTTCCATAAACTTCAGACGCTGTTCTAAAGTGAACATGTATTTTTTATCAGCATTGATACCAATGGCAACAACGACTTCATCAAATAGTTTGATTCCGCGATTGATAATATCTAAGTGACCTAAAGTAATGGGGTCAAAAGACCCTGGGAATAGTGCGCGTTTCATTGACATTTTTTTGTCATTCCCTCGCAAGAGGGAATCTCATTATAAATCAAATATACTTATTAATTTTTCATTCTTAATTTTCAACTCTTCAGGCTTTCCTGAATCGCATTCCCAAACAAATCCATCAAACTAATATCAGCCACAGCAGCCTGTTGTGGTAAAATACTAGCTTTGGTCATCCCAGGAACGGTGTTCACTTCCAATAAATGAGGTTCGCCATCCTTAAAGATAAATTCACTGCGGCTAAAACCTTTCATTTTTAAAACCTCGTAAACTTTTTTGGCAACTGTTCTTACTTTTTCTTCTTGTTCGTCGGTCAATCGTGCAGGCGTAATTTCTTGCGACTGTCCCAAATATTTGGCCTGGTAATCAAAGAAATCATTCTCACTCACAATCTCAGTGATAGGCAGCACGGTCACTTCGCCTTTGTACGTGATGACGCCAACGGAGACCTCGATACCATCCAAGAAAGACTCAATGATCACTTCATCATCTTCCTTAAATGCCACTTCCAATGCTTTTTTAAATTCCTCTTTTTTATAAACCTTGCTAATCCCAAAACTACTTCCGGCTTTATTGGCTTTAACAAAACATGGTAAACCCACTTTAGCAATAATGGCATCCTCATCGATGACATCTCCTAAATTCACATAATAGGATTCTGCTGTTTTAATGCCGTATGGTTTTAAAGCGCTTAAACAATCACGTTTGTTAAAGGTCAATGCCGCTTGGTACATATTGCAACTGGTTTGCGGAATCCCGAGCAATTCCAAATAACCTTGCATAAAACCGTCTTCTCCAGGTGTGCCATGAATAGCATTAAACACACAATCAAATTTGGTTTTAGCACCTTCCACAGTAAATGAAAAGTCGTTTCGATCAATCGGATGTTCGTTATTTTCGGCATCGACATACACCCATTTGTCCTTGAAAATATGAATTCTAAAAGCGATGTATTTAGTAGGATCAAGCGTTTCATAAACCACTTGTCCGCTTTTTAGGGAAATTTCGAACTCGCTCGAAAAACCTCCCATGATGATTGCAATATTTTTTTTCATGCGTACTTCCCACGAAGGTGGGAATCTCATTATTTTAAGTTAATATTCTTAGTGCAAACCTACCTCCGATGATAGGTTATAAAACTCAATTAAATTAGCCACGAAGGCTTTCAAAACTACTGTTTCAGTCTCTCTTTTTGAATAGAGATTGTTTAAGCTTTTTTCCTGATATCCGTTCTTGCGACTACATTACCCAATTTTCGGGGTAATAATTACAGTAACTCTTTTTATCGCAATAAGTGAACTCACAATAAACAAGCGTTTTTGTGGTTAAATACTCGTAAATTCGCTGCTTATCTCCACAAACAAAAATATCACAATAAAAGCAAAAGAAAAAGCGGTTGTATTTATATATCTTTGTCACTTATAACAAATTTTCATGAGTCTTATAAAATTTTTATCGAGTAAAGTGTTCTTAAAACAAATTATTCTGGCGGTTGTTGCCTTAGTAGTTTTAACTTTTTTCTTATTGAAATGGTTAGATTATCGCACCAACCACGGGAGTTTTGTGACTGTTCCTGATTTGGTAGGGAAAAGTATCGCAACAGCTGAAATTGAATTAAGGGATAATGATTTGGCTATGGAAATCCAGGATTCTGCCAATTTCAATCCCAAATACCCAAAATACTCTGTTATTGAGCAATATCCATTAGCAGGAAGTCAAGTCAAAGAAGATCGCAAAGTCTATTTAATTTTAAATCCCTCAGGATATCGCAAGGTCGAAGTACCTTTTGTGGTTGGCCGTACCTTCCGCCAAGCCAAACCGACTTTGGAAGCTATCGGATTTGAAGTAGGTAGAATATCATACATTGATGATATTGGAAAAGATGAGGTGCAATCCATCTCATTTGAAGGCAAATCGATCAAAGCGGGCGATTTACTGCCGATGACCTCCAAAATTGATTTGGTTTTGGGGAATGGAAATAGAGGTTTAGAGGAATAATGACAGACGAAAATACACCCAGTTTAGAAGATCAACACGACGATGAGTTGTATGAGCATTATGCTTTTACAGCCGTAAAAGGTCAAACGCCCTTGCGTATTGACAAATATCTCATGAATTTTATTGAAAACGCAACGCGCAATAAAATTCAGGAGGCTGCTAAAAACGGTAGCATTTATGTTAATGACGTTCCCGTAAAATCCAATTATAAGGTCAAGCCTTTTGATGTGATTCGAGTGCTTTTTGAGCATCCGCCTTATGAGTATTTGCTGACGCCAGAAGATATTCCGCTGAATATTGTCTATGAAGATGATGATTTGCTTGTCGTCAATAAAGAAGCTGGCATGGTCGTACATCCCGGTCACGGCAATTATTCGGGCACGCTCATCAACGCCTTGATTTATCATTTTGAAAATCTGCCAAATAATTCCAGTAACCGACCTGGTTTAGTGCATCGTATTGACAAGGATACCAGCGGCTTGTTGGTCATTGCCAAAACCGAAGCGGCCATGGCGCATCTGTCCAAACAGTTCTTTGACAAAACCAGTGAGCGCGAATATGTCGCACTTGTTTGGGGAAATATGGAGGAAGACGAAGGCACGATTGAAGGTCATATTGGCCGTCATCCAAAAAATAGGTTACAAAACACCGTATTTTTAGACGATGATGAAGAAAAAGGAAAACCTGCCGTTACGCATTTTAAAGTGATGGAACGCTTAGGATACGTCACTTTGGTGTCTTGCAAATTAGAAACTGGTCGTACACACCAAATCCGTGTGCACATGAAACATATTGGGCATACGCTATTCAATGATTCCCGTTATGGTGGCGAAAAGATTTTAAAAGGCACCACATTTTCCAAATACAAACAGTTTGTTGAAAATTGCTTCAAAATTTTGCCGCGTCAAGCGCTGCATGCAAAAACTTTGGGCTTTGAGCATCCTACCACAGGTGAATTCATGAGTTTTGACTCCGAAGTGCCTCAAGATATGGTGGCCTGTATCGAAAAATGGCGTCATTATGCCAAGCATAAGGATATGGAAATCGAAGAAGAGTGATTGAGATTTTTTTTAAGATTTAGATGTTTTTTTATTTGGGCGTTACCCTCTTCCAATAAATTTACAGAGGGTCAGGCTGTCACTACTCGCTCCTGCCAAAGGGCAGGGAGCTCAAACATGCCGTTTCATCCTTAACGCAGGTGTCGGCATAAGTGAGATTTCTTTTGTAACATCAGGACATGGATCTTGATTAAGAATGAATTCCTTCACTTTTCAAGGGAAGGTGGCTTTAATTTCAGTTGAGAAATTAAAGCAGGAAGGGTTTGAATTATTAATAATTATACTTTGAATCTCTTGTATTTATTTTAATTCTCGAGTTTCATTTTTATTTGGGCGTTACCCTCTTCCAATAAATTTCCAGAGGGTCAGGCTGTCACTACTCGCTCCTGCTAAAAGGCAGGGAGCTCAAACATGCCGTTCCATCCTTAACGCAGGTGTCGGCATAATTGAAATTTGTTTTGTAACTTTGAGTTTCAATTTTTTCACGATTAAATATCAGCTTCCCATTTCTATGAAACTTGTCATATCTCCTGCAAAATCCTTGGATTTTGAAACCCAAATACCAACAGACAAAACCACACAACCTGAATTTTTAAAACAGTCTGAGCGTCTTAATAAAGAACTCAAAAAGAAATCGGTAAAAGCTTTATCAGAGCTTATGAAGATTTCTAATGATTTGAGCCAACTTAATTACGAGCGCAATCAGGAGTGGGAAACGCCGTTTACAACCGAAAATGCGCGTCCTGCCATTTATGCATTTAATGGCGATGTGTATCGTGGCTTGGATGCGTATACCATTCCGGAAACCAAAATTGACCGTCTTCAAGATACCGTAAGAATTCTTTCAGGCTTGTACGGCGTTTTGAAACCTTTGGATTTAATGCAGCCTTACCGTTTGGAAATGGGCACCAAACTGAGCATCGGTAAAAATAAAAACTTGTACGAGTTTTGGAAACAGGAGATCACAAAAGCGTTGAACGACGAATTAAAGGACGATGAGCTCTTTCTTAATTTAGCCAGTGTTGAATATTTTAAAGCCCTGGACACCAAAGCTCTAAAAGTTCCAATAATCAATGTCGATTTTAAGGAATTAAAAAACGGGGAATATAAAACCATTGGGATTTACGCAAAACTCGCCCGCGGACTCATGACACGCTATGTCGTTGATGAACATGCAAAAACCTTGGATGACATCAAAGCTTTTGACATCGAAAATTACAGATTTCACGAAAAGCTATCTGGAGAGCATAATTTAGTGTTTACACGATAAAGAAAATGTCCTGTCTTCAAAATTTGAAAACAGGACATTTTTTATAACAAGGTTAACTCAAGGCTTTGTTTGTTTATCTACACTGATTTTTTCAAGGGTTGATTTCCTTTTTTTAATCCGAAGTCGTCTTACGCCATATGAACCTCTTGAAATTTTTCCTCGTCGCGTCTTTTTGTCTCCTTTTCCCATGTTTTTTAAGTTGTTTTAAGTTAATATGAATCAAATGTTAAGATACTAAATTTATAATATATCAAAGCATTATCTTTGTACTTTAATTTAATTTGACAGCATGTATTTATATTTAATTATCGCGTTTCAAGGTTTTTGTATATATCACCTATTGAAAAATAGGAATTCATACTATTGGATTTTTGCAATTCTGTTTTTACCGTTTGTTGGTTGTGTTACTTATTTGGTAACTCAGGTTTTAAATAAACGCGATACAGAAAAGACTCAGGGAAATCTAAGTACCATTATTGAGCCTTCCAAAAAAACTGCTTCTTCAGGAAAAGTGAAAGATTTAGAAGCGCAACTTGAGTTTACGGATACGTATCTTAATAGGATTAATCTCGCTGATGCTTACCTTGAAATACATAACTATACAGGTGCTATTGAACACTATCTTGTCGCCTTGGAAGATAAAACCCAGGACGATTTTTTTGTGAAAGCCCATTTGATTCAAGCCTATTATGCGATCAAAGATTATGATCAAGTCATTGCGTTTAGCGAAAGTTTGGAAAGTTATAAAGAGTATGAGAAATCAGAGATTCCATTTCTTTATGGGATGGCTTTGGCAGAAAAGGATAGAATAACTGAGGCAGAAAAACAACTGAGGCTTATGGATTGGCCTTATTCTAACTATAACGAACGTTTGGCATTGGCTAAATTTTTATTGCGCATTGATAAAACTATCGATGCCAAAGAACTTTTGGAAGAGCTGCATGTGGAAATGCAAAATTTGATTCCAACTAATAAGCGTATTTATAAAACGACTATCATTGAAGTAGAGCGATTGAAAAATACCTTGTAAATGTTTTTTCATCAGCACCCTTATCCGCCGTTTATAAAGGAAGATACTACCAAGTTGATTGTTGGTACTTTGCCACCGCCGCGATTTTCAGTAGGCGAGTTGTTGGAAAAGGATGTTGATTTTTGTTATGGCAGCTATTTCAATTCGTTGTGGCTTTATATCGATCAGATTTACAATCTTAATCTGCGATTTGATAATTCAGACGAAGCGGTGAATCAACGGAAAAGTTTTTTGATCGCACATAAAATCGGCATTTGCGATATTGTTGAAAGTTGCGAACGTGAAAAAATGAATGCCTCAGATTTGGGGATGCATAACATCCATTTGCGAAATATCGTCGGTTACCTTCAAAAATATCCCAATATTGATACCTTATTATTTACCGGAGGCAATAGTAAAAATGGCCCAGAATATTTCTTCAGAAAACATTTAAAAACTTACGGCTTGCAATTAAAATTGGTGTCGGATGAAGTGCCGCGCATACACGAATTTGTACTTCCTGCCAATCCAGAAGAAATTTTTATTCCGAAGGCTAGTGAGGAATCGCATAAAGGCACCATTTCGCCATCAAAATCTTTGCTTCATCCTGAGAAAAGAATCATCAAAACCGTTTCTCTGACTTCAGGATCGGGCGCTGCGAATATTTCCATTAGCAGAATACCGCTTTACCAACATCTTAAAGCTAAAAACCCGAATTTCAATACGTTCGATTTTAGGGTGATGCAATACCGCGAATTTATTTGAGTCCATTCTTCATTAAAAAAAGTTAATTTATTTTGTGATTTGTCGTAAATTCAAGCTGTCATGATAATCGTGATCAATCAAAACGCAATTCTCAAAATAACGCACTATTTCTATGAAAAAAGTTCTACAAATATGTAATGGTATTGCGCTCGTTTCTACCATTATCATTAATTACCTCTCCAATACTGGTGCCATTAACAATACAACGATTGGGGAGGTGTCCAATAATTTGAATTCCCTTTTTACACCCGCTGGCTACGCTTTTGCCATTTGGGGATTTATTTATCTGTTTTTACTCGGTTTTATTTTCTATCAAGGAAGAAGCTTATTTGTCAATGTTCGGGATGACAATTTTGTAATGCGCATTGGATGGTGGTTTGTGATATCCTGTGTGGCCAATTCGGTATGGGTGTTTTTATGGATTTACGGCTATACAGGTTTGTCGTGTGTGTTGATCTTTTTAGTGTTATTTTCCATACTGAAAATTATCATGAACAACGCCATGGAATTGTGGGATGCTCCAATTTCGGTCATTGTTTTTTTATGGTGGCCTTTTGTGTTTTATAGTGGCTGGCTTACGGTGGCAAGTATCGCAAATGTAGCCTCTTATTTGACCAAAATAGAATGGGGAGGCTTTGGAATGTCAGAAGAGGCGTGGACTGTTTTCATGATTATTGTGGCCATGATGATTAATTTGGCGATCACTTGGACACGTAATATGCGAGAATTTGCTTTAGTGGGTGCTTGGGCATTGATCGCGATTGCCTATGCCAATTATTATAATGCGGAGATGAGTATTGCCTATGTTGCAGGTGGAGCTGCACTTATTTTAATTGTGAGCAGTTTGATGCATGGGTATAAAAATAGAGCCACGAATCCTATGCAGAAAATGAAGGAATATCTAGCGAAATAATGTCTTTTTTTATTCGTTTTTAGGAGTGAAACTAAAATATTTTAAAGAGAAGATAATTACACTATTCAAAATATAACTCTAAATGAATGCTCGGTAGGAGTTTATTCAATTGTAATAAAGAGCTTGAAAGACTTTTCGCTGTTCTTTCTTGTCTTTCTTTGCACCGTTGCAAAGTGGTCTAAACTTCCTTCCATCTGCCTGTTCTAAGATTATTCCTTTTTCGTCTTAAACGTGCCGTTGGGCTGAATGAGATTCATTTCTGTTATAATATTGTTGTTTTCTAAAAACTCTACTTTAAATCCGTCGACGACTTTAAATGAAAATTTATGTTTTTCAGTAGGCATGAGTTCATATTCAGGTTGCCCTGGAACGAATAGATAAAGTACATTCTCGTTTTTAATGTAGATTTTCAATGGGGTGTCTAACAAGCTATAATTACCGACATATTGTTCTAAATCAGTAGTGCTGACATCAATCGTGTTAGGTGTTCTTTTGAAGGCAATAGGCTCAAGGGCGGATTCAGCTTTTAGGCTTACTTTGGAGATATCTCCACCATCACTTGTGGCAAAGTTAAATCGCATGGGGCTCGCATCGGTGGTGTCGATTCCTGTTTTGGTCACTTCAAAAGGTTCAAAAACATCATAATGGTAATGTTTTAAATACATTTTCATACGTTTGAAATTTGCGAATAAAGAGTCGTTTTCCACAGTGATATTGAAACCTCCATACCCCGAATTACCATAACTCCCCGTATAGTCTTGCATGACATGAGAGTGTTTAGTGTTTTTTACTTGAGCAGTTGCCTTGTCTTCCAGCTTCAGTTCTGCTTCCATCTTTTTAGTTTTTGCTTTGTTTTCAATAAATCTTTTCGCCCAATTAGTGGTTTTTCCACCTAAAAGTCGATCGGCAATAGTATTTCTAACTAAGTTAGGAACTGCTGAACCATCTTGATTGGACAATACGACAATCCCAATTTTATCGCTCGGAAAAAACGCAATGTTTGCTGAAAATCCGTCGATATTCCCACCATGCTCTACCCGATAATGACCTCTATATGAGGATAGCATCCACCCATAACCATAGTTTGCGAAGTGTAGATCTGGATTTTCTTCGTCAGGTAAAGCGGCAGTTATTACCATTTGAGAACTCATCGCTTCATTAATGTAAGCTTCCGTTAAAATCTGTTTGTCATGATATTTTCCTTTATTGATCCACATTTTTAACCAATGCGAAATCTCATTCGCACTGCTGTAAATGCTTCCCGCAGGACTCATTCCTGAAATGTCATAATAGTCTAATTTGCTGATTTGGTCGTTCTTTTTGAGTTTATATCCCAAGGCGGCATTGTCCATTTTTTTTAATTCTGACAATAAAGTCTGTGAACGTGACATTTCTAAAGGGTCAAAAAAACGCGTTTTGATATTGTCTTCCCACGATTGACCTGTAATCTTTTCTGCAATGACGCCTTGTGCCAAAAACATGAAATTATTATAATTCCACTCTTGTCGGAGTCCTGTAAAAGGTTCTTGATAGGCAATACGCTGAATTAAGCTGTCTTTATCGGCAGATGGAAATAGATACCAGCTGATATCATGGCGTGGTAGGCCAGTGCTATGACGCATCAAATCTTTAATGATGACATTGTTGTTTAAATTGTCATTATAAAACTTTAACTCTGGAATATATTTTATGGGATTGTCATTCAACGATAATTTGTCTTCTGCACTGAGTTGACCTAAGAGGGCTGAGGTGAATGCTTTTGTGGAAGAACCAATGGCAAACAAGGTGTTCGCGTCAACTGGGACTTTGTTTTCATAATCGCTATAACCAAAACCATTGGCATAAATGACCTTATCGCCATCAACAACAGCAACTGAAAATCCAGCGGCTTTGGTAGCCTCTAGAATCGCGTTGAGATCTTTTTCAATGCCTTTGAGACGTTTGTCGGTTTGTGCGTAAGTGTAGTTGGATGTGAAAACGGCAAAACAAAAAACAATACAGATGAATTTTTTCATGGGCGTTGGTTTTTTAATGATTATTTTATCAGTAGCCATAAGTTTGGAAAAGTTACGCTTTTCGTTGTAAAAGTTTATAGGCCATGATATTATTTGTTGAAGATAAAATATGAAGTATCGCTTTTGTTTTTTTTAGACACGAATTTGTAGGCTTCTGTAGGTGTAATTCTTAAAATTGTATAAACACCAGATTAATTAGTTTTCCTGAGCTATTTTAATACTCTGATAAAGAGCTGTCTGAAGTTATGTATCCTGAATCAATAATCCCTTTCTCCTTAAATCCTCTGCCTAGTTTTATTAAAAAAAACTCTATCTCCGATTTGGATTTGTTTATGATTTTTACAACTCCACATTTCTGTGAATTCTCCAGATATATTAAACTCCGAGATTTTATTCTCTAAATGTTCCCAAGGCCATTTTATGGTATTCCATGAAAATAAATATGTTCTCAATTTATCTAATATTTTTTTGTGTGTTCTAATTGCTACAGCGTTTATGTGTAAGAATAGTTGCGGTGGCAAACACCTAAAATACTAAACAGTAAACTTGCCTGTGGAAATTCCGCAGGGATTTCCAAGTAGGCGAGGACAAGCCATTGCTTATACACATTGTTGAACTAAACCTAAAGGTAGCTTCACGAGACGTTTCCATCACGATTCACTACCTTTAGGATCAAGGTTTAATGTAATACTCAATATTATGAAAAAAAAATGACACCCTCATCGAAACGGCGATTATTTCGGTTCCAGGGTTTGCAGCACTCTACCACAAACTAAAGCGTTCGGTTGAACTCTCCGGCAAAAGCCAAAGCACCCTTACCAACTATGCCCGCTGCCTGGCGCACATCGGATTCCATTTCAACTGTAGTCCACTTGACCTGGATCAGGAACAGATCCTGGATTATCTGCACCTTTTGAAGTCGCAGCACAAAACCCCTTCGGACAGTTTTTTCAAGCACACCGTTTATGGTCTTCGCTATGCTTACCGCATCTTTGGGATGAAAGAAATGCACGTGGTGCTCCCCAGTATTGAGCGCCCCGAGAAACTCCCCGTGGTATTGAACCAAAGAGAGGTAAAACAACTGCTTGGCACTCCAAAACTGCTGAAACACCGATTGATACTTGCAATGCTCTACGGTTGTGGTCTGCGTAATTTTGAACTGTGCAAACTACAGCGCAGGGATCTGGATTTTGACAGGATGATGTTGCACGTGCGCCAGGGAAAAGGGCGCAAGGATCGGTATGTCCCCCTGTCCGAAATGCAGGTCCGTGGCCTAAAGAGATACTTCCTTGCCGAAAACCCGGATACGTGGTGTTTTACGGGCAACGACAAGTCGGGCATACCGCGGCAGATCTCCTCACAGGGCGTCCAGTGGATCGTCCGTGAGGCCCGCAAGCACAGTGGCATCCAAAAGGAAATTACCGCCCATATCCTGCGGCACAGCTATGCCACCCATCTGCTGGAAATGGGTCTGGACATTATGAGCGTGAAGGATCTTTTGGGCAATGCAGATATCCAGACCACCCTTATCTACCTCCATGTGGCACAATCGGGCAGGCAAAAGCCGTTCAGTCCGTTGGACAGGCTCTATGTTCAATAGGGATGTCGAATCCTGTCCATGAAGTAGCCCATATCCTGGAGCGAAACAGGGAAGATCTTGCCGGTTATTGTGCCAATAGCTGGCAAGAGCGTACCCTGCACGCGTTGCGCAAATGTCGCACCTCGGCCCTTGGCGGTCACATCGATCGTTGTGACAGTCCGACCTGCGGCAAGTTGCACCTCAGTTATAACAGTTGTCGCAACCGTCACTGTCCGAAGTGCCAGGGCCATAAAAAGGAGGAATGGATCCGGGCAAGGGAGGCTGACCTGTTGGAGGTTCCCTACTTCCATGTGGTCTTTACCATGCCTGCGGAGCTGAACCGGCTATGTCTGTACGAGCCAAAGTTGGTGTACGGTCTGTTGTTCAAAACGGCCTGGGGGATTATCCGGGATTTTGGTGGCAATCCCAAGTTTTTGGGTGCCCAGATGGGAATGATCGCCATCCTGCACACTTGGGGGCAGAACCTGTCGCTGCACCCGCACCTGCACTGCATTGTCCCTGGGGGCGGCATTGCCAGATCGGGCAAATGGAAACCTACCAAGAGTAGGGGAAAGTATCTGTTCCCTGTAAAGGCAATGAGTCAGGTCTTCAGGGCCCGATTTGTGGCCGGATTGCGTAAAGCGCTGGGGAAGCAGCAACCGCCTTCTTTTTACCAAAGCCTGTTCCAACATCATTGGGTGGTCTATTGCAAGCGTCCATTTTTTGGGCCCTCCCAGGTCATAGAATACTTGGGCCGCTATACCCATAAGATCGCCATCAGCAACCATCGGATAAAGAGCCACGAAGATGGAAACGTACAGTTCATGGTAAAGGACTATCGGCATGGTGGCAGGAAATCTGTGGTTGGGCTGCCCGATGCCGAGTTCATCAGGCGCTTCGCACTACATATCCTGCCCAAGGGATTTACACGGATCAGGCATTATGGCATTTTGAGCAGTTATTACAAAAGGACTATGATCCCAGAGCTCCAGAAAGACCTGGGAATGCCAAAACTTGCGGAGACAGAGCCATTGATGCACCGAAAATGCCCACTATGCAAAAAAGGGAACCTCGTTCTAGATTAGCCCCTTATAAGTTCGGAGTGTTATTTTAAATTTCAAATCTATACAT
>NZ_JBMDWE010000043.1:0-28559 GCF_053579655.1 Gelidibacter sp.
ATAGCAGTTGAAGACGGAGATCCCTGCCTGCGCAGGGACTAGATGGAACGACTGAGGAACTCCTTATTACCTGCCCTTCTCTAATTTCAAATGTTTGCTTTTACATTTAACTAATGATGGTATGTAAAATTGAGATCCCTGCCTGCGCAGGGATTTTAATGGAACGACTGACGAACTCCTTATTACCTGCCCTTTTCAATTGTACTAATTAGTCTTTAAATTCATTAGTGAAATAAGCTGCTATATATGAGATTAGCTCCGATGAACCTTCGATTTCCTGCCTACACGGGGATACTGACACAGCAACCCTATAAAATTTCTAAGTGGGGAGCTACTAAAGCAAGAAGAATTACAAAATTAGGATTCTAATAAAGCTTTAACTTCTTCTTCAAAATCAAGCTTTATAAACTCCCATTCTTTGGATTTATAGCAATTTGGCAGCAAATCATCATCTGCGATTGAAAAGTTTAAACAGGCTTTAAGCGCTTCTTCTTTTGAGGCGCCATACGGATTTCTTTGAATATAGAAATCCAACATGTCCTCTAAAGTGAATGTTTCCAGCAACTCATGAACATCCCAAAAATCCTTTTTGCGACCACCATTTACAATGACTTCAAATTTCATTGCTGCAACTTCATGCGTTGAGGCAAAACGTATCCCATCTACTTCTAGGATAGGGAATACAAACGGATCAGTATAATATATGTCTAATTTAACTGCATTATTTTCGTCTTCGCCAATAAAAAAAGATTTTCCAAACCCAATTTCTCCTTTAAAAGGTGAATCGACATAAGGACATATTTCTTTTAAGACTTGCTCTAGATGAACAAAGTCTAAACTACCGTAATCAACATCGGTAAATAGATCAATATCAATGGACTCTCTATGTCCAAGTTGCAAGCTTAGTGAGGTGCCACCTACTAATCTGAAATCCTTAAATTCTTCAATGGCCATTAAAGTATTTAGGTATTTCCAAAGTAAGTCTGAAACTGTATTTAGGTATAAATCCACTTAAAGTTAAATAAGGTTATAGGTTTTAATGTTTTTTTCAAAAGTAGGTAAAAGACTTTTTTTGATAGTTTTCAGTTCTTTTATAATATGATCTTTACCGTAAAATAAAATAATTTCATTTATCTCTTTATCGTTCCCTCTCTCCAAAACTCTTTTAATGACTGCTTTTTTATTTTTGTCCCAATCTATTTCTTCAAAAACAGTGTCCCAAAACAACACTTTCCTTATGTTTTTAAAGTTTGGGTGATATTGCTTATTGGAAGTCCGCGTTTTCTTTACTTCATAACTGGCTTGTAGCATCATAAAGTAATCTTCATCTGTATTAAAATATTCAGCTAATTTTATAGATAAATCAGGGTTAATACCTCTTCTTTGATTAATAATAGCACTAATGGTTTGCTTGTGTTCACTAATAGCATGGGCTAGTTCAGAACTTTTTATATTATTACGTTCAATTTCACGTTTTAATATAAGTCCTGGATGCAAGCCCTTTATTTTGTATAATTCTGGTAACATACTGATTATTTATAATACAAAAGTAGGTATTACTCAAACAGTAAACAAATTTGTTTACTATGGGTTTTGCACATCTGTTTTAGGGCAATTACCATCTGATTATTGAAAGAGGGATGGGTTTTTATAGATTTTAAGATAAGCTATGTGAGATTAACTCTGCTGAAGCTTTGACTTCCTGCCTGCGCATGGATGCACCTGCTCCCAAATTACAATGCCGTACTTTTTGTTGTGGTTACAGGCACTCGTTACAAACGAGCGCCAACTCGTGTAAACTAGAGATCCCTGCCTGCACAGGGATTTATTGATATAATTCGCAATAATGGATTAAAACAGTTCAGCAAATTCGTTTTCAATTTTAACTATGACCTGTTCCGGAACCTCATCAAAGAATTTATCTTTTTTTGCTTTAGATAATTTGCCTTTATTCTGAATCAGAAATTTAATTAGTAAATCGATATCTGTATCTGGAAGTATTGCCGTGGTATTGATAAATTCCACCATTTTATCATGTTTCTCCAAAAATAGTATTTCGCTGGGTATAATTTCCTCTATAGTTTCTTCTACACATTCATATAAAAACTCGGCTTGAACGGTGAGATCGGCATAACGGTACAAATCGATGGTTTCATTTAATATTTCAACATTATAATCTGCTGTTGGCACCCAATCAATCCATTCTAGTCGTGGTTCTGAAAATGCTTCTAACACTTCCTGATACTTGCTGATATTATTCAAAATTGCAGCAGATATTGGAAAAATCATATCCCTACTGGTATATTTTTTTCTTATCAAGATATGATGCATCAAATACCTGTGTAAACGGCCATTACCGTCAGAAAAGGGATGGATAAACACAAAGCCAAAAGCGATATGTGTTGCCATTAGAACCGGATCATATTGACTGTTATTTAGCATCTTATTGGTTTCCAGAAGTCCATTGATAAGTGCCGGCAAATCTTTTGCTTTGGCAGAAATGTGGTCTGGTATAGGCGCAAAGGTTTCGCGGTCATGCTCGCCAATAAACCCTTCTTCCGTTCTCAATCCCATTTGTTTGAGTTTATTCTGGCCAATTACAATGTGCTGTAAACGTTCTAACTCCTGAAGTGTTAATTCTTTCTTTCCGGCTTGACCTATAGCCTTACCCCAGTTTCGCGCTCTTAGATTCTCTGGCTTCTCCCCTTCAATAGCAAAAGATGCTTTAGAATCCTTTAGCAATAAAAATGCTGCTGTTCTTCTAATTAAATCTCTATCCTTCCCTTTTAAATCGAACTCCATTTTATTAGAAAAATCTTTTTCTTGATAGGCTTCAATTTTATCTGTTCTATTGATCATTGGACAAAAATCTCGCGTTCCTGGTAAATTATTTTTTACGCGATGCCTGGTCGAATTAACGGTTGGCCCTGGGAACTGTAGCTTTGCATTTACAACCTCCACATAAGAGCCTATTTTCAGGTCGGGTATATTTATTTTTTTTTCGAATAGCCATTCATATAAAAACCATATCCTTCTTGCATACTGTCCTGTAGGTTCTGATAGTATGTATTCTTTAATGGTGTCCTCACTTAAATTAAGGAACACTTGTTTTAAAATAAACAGGTTGATGCCTTCATACTTAAGCGCAAATATGATGTGGCTTATAATATCATCCTTGGGTTTATGACGCTTGGTGAAGACTTGCCATTGCTCGGTATCATACCGCTGATGTTTGTCTGTAACCAGCGTCAATCTTCTGGGTAAGGGCGCTACTTTATTTGTCACTTCCAATAGAAACTCTATTAAAAGCGCATAGCCAGCCAAGGTGCCAGCTTCTGGAGTGTTTCTATTATGAAAAACGGTTATTTGTCGTGAAAAGTAATTACTCATAGCGATTATTTGTGAAATACACTTACAAATATAGCGTGAAAAACAATTACTTGGCATGAAAAAGGATTACTATTTAATAGAAATCATGATAATTGAGTACAACTCCAAACTGTAAATCTTTTTATTTAGTTAGAGATTGCTTCGCTTTGCTCGCAATTGTTACAGGCACTCGTTACAAACGAGCGCCAACTGGGGAGCACTTGTTATAAATGAGCCCTAGCGATGGTTACTCCACGCGATGCAATCGCACGAGCGGGGGTCATTTACCAATACCTTCTTTTATTCGGTTTTAAGGTGTCTCTATCAATGTCACTTAGAAGTTTGACTTCTTTTTCAATAAACGGATCGTACCAATCTGCTTTTTCTTTTGCCCACTGGATCCATTCTTGTTTTTCAGAAGTTAATGAATTGGACTTGATGGCATAATTTTCAAATTCTTGAATAAAATTCCTCAAATATTGTGCATTATGGAAACGTGTTGCAGACTGGAAAAGTCCTTCGAATTTGGCTAATTCTTCATCCTTTAGTATTTGGAGCTCTTTCTCTCTCTGTTTTTCTTCTTCATATTTTTTATTCCATATAGCAGTGGCTATTGCTTGCTCTTCGTCATTTTCTCCTTTGATTTCTAACCAGGCTAAAATATCTACTAAACGATCTTCCAACTTTTTAGTCTTGCCATCTGACCATTCTTTATTAGGATAAGTGTCTTCAATCTTAAGACATAGATTTCCCGTGGGCTCAAGGTCGAACGTTTCCCACGAATACTGAGACTTACGTTTTATTCTCCTGCTTTTTTCCATTAATCTTATGGAATAGCTCTGCCCTTTAATGATAACTTTGGTGCTGTATTTATTAGATTCTATTTTATGGCCTCGTTTTTCTAATAGCTTTAATAGAGTATCCATAAACCGAAAAGCTCTTGGATATAAATTATTGGCCACACTTATACTTAGCGCCTTTGAACTGTCTACATCGTGGCCCCAACCTCCCTTTTTTCGTGCAATTTCTACTTGCTTGTAATATTCTTTTGTTGATTTAATGAGATGATGCGGATTGGATAATTGATCTGGAACTATGAGGTTTAATCCTTTAGCTTGTAGAATTTCATTTTTTCTTATTGCTAATTTGGATAGGGGATTATCTCCAGCATAAAGTTGTGGGTTCGTTTTCTCTAATGATATTTGAGGATTATCATCTTGTTTAGGAAGTTTTGTTTTTACTACTTTTTTATTGAATTTCAACTTAGACCAATAGCCAGAATTTGGTAAAGGAATATTATACTTTTTGCAAATCTTACGGATACCATTATCTGAAAAGCTATAGTCCTTTGCGATATGAGTTACTGGTTTGCTCCAAACTAAATCATACAGTTCTTGTCTTGTGAAGGTGGTTTTTGCCATAAAATATAGAGGATAAATTAGCTCGAGTTCATTGTAAAGTTTAAGCTTACAATTGTAGTTTTAATGTCTCCTTTTTTGTTTAAGAAAATCCTTGAGCGTTATAGTTGTGATTTTTAATCCTTTAGCTTTTAACTGTATACCATTATCGGAGGTTAATAAAATAGGGTTTTCTGACTTAAATTTTAAAGCAACTGTTAAAATAAGATTGTCTGGAGATCTTTTACTAAAATCAATAGGCAAAAGGGATAAGTCAGAAATTTCCATTCTTAAATTCCTCTTATTAATATTTTGATTTAGAGATTTTAGCGCTTTCTGAACATTTAACTTCCCTTCTGTGCTTAAGGTTGATTTAAGATTATCTAATTCATCTATTACTTTAGCAGAGAGAATTATCGCGTATTGCGGATCAATCTTTGTAATTATATCTGGGCAATCTACAAATACATTAGTGTCAATAATATATAGGTTTTCTTTGCCGTTTTTTAATTCCTTTTTTGGTCTTTCGAATGTAGCTGGATCAATTTTACCAATGACTTTAAGCTCTATACCGCTGTTTGATTTTGGAGGTGTTGATTGGTCACTCTGGTAATTGTTATTTTCAATTAACGTTAGTACTGTTTTTGCTTTAGACTTATTAAAACCTTCATCTAATCTGGTGTTATTTTGAAGAGCTTTATCAAATACGCCTGTACTTGGGTTTACCGTAAAGGAAAACTCATCTCTTAGTGTAGAAAGGTAGTTTCCAACCTCATTGGGAAGATTTACAAAGCGGGCAAAATCTTGCTCTACTAAAATAAACGTACTTTTTTTAGCACGACTAGTTGCAACATTAAATCGATTCAGATTAAATGAAAATGAACTTGATTTTGGAATGACATAGAAACAGTAATCTACATCCAAACCTTGTACTCTATCCACAGATTCGATAAGATAATTTCTTGAATTGGTCTTTGACTTCAAGTTCTGTTGAAGATATGTAAGCGTTTCTATATATGGTGTCAAAACCGCGATATCATTACTTTTTAAGTCTGTTAATTCATTTAAACCCTTTACTAAAAAACGTATCATTTGACCTAGAACATCCCCTTTCTTATTAGAAAATTGCAATAATGTTGGCCCTCCTTGCGAATGAGTAATTGAACTAAACTCTTTCAGTTTATTCACATCAAAAACAATATTATCATATAAAGATTTTGATTGAATAGTGTTATTGTAAAAGCTGTTTGTAAACTCAGTAGAACGCTTTGTGAGTCTACGTGTTTCCGTTTTTCTGTTAAATGAGAAATTCCCTATTTGACTCAGGGTATTCATACCGTGTATAAGTGTATCAATATTCGGAAATACTTTATAATTTTTATTCGTAACTATAGGAACAATCTGTTTAGGGTCACCAACAACAATTACTTTTTTACCCACCTTACAAGCAACTGCAATAGTTGTTAAATATGCTTGAGAAGCTTCCTCAACAATTACATAGTCGAATGAATGAGTCTGCAGTTCCCAAATTCTAGAAAATTGATAAAATGTGGTTAAAGTAAGATGGCCTCTGTTTGGTAAAAGTTCTTTAGCATTTATAAGTTTCGGAAACTTCTTCCGTTCATCAATAGATATAGGCAATTTAGAAACTCGCTGTTCATCAAATAGTTTATCAAAAAATGGCTTTTCACAAACTTCAACTGCTGCCTTATTTGTTAATGCTGTAATTAGAACAGAATGATTTTGAAGCACTAATCGCGACACTAAATCTGCTACCTGATGTGTTTTTCCTGTACCTGGAGGACCTTGAAGAACATAGATTGTAGATTTTTCAACCTCTTTGATTATCTGGTCTGCAATATCTATCTCTTCGGTAAGCAGATTTGGACTTACATCAACTTTTAGTTCATATTTAAAACCTAAGATTTTTTCCCAAAGTTGAGTACCATCTTTCTTTATACTCTCACTAAAATCTTTAAGATTTTGTAGATATTCGAAAGGAGGGATTGTTGGACCAAATGCTAATATCTGGTTGTATTTAAGACTCTCTACAAACTCAGCATCCATTTCTCTAATGAGCATTGTAATCCAACCATCACGTTTAGAAGGTATGTAATCTACAATTTTTGTATCCGTACGATTCCTGTCTTTTAATAAGTCCGAATATGTATGATTACCCCAACTAGAAGGACGCTCCATACCTGCTTGTAATGTAAAGCACGTTAATTTTTGGTCAAGACGTGGAGCGTGATATTTCGTACCTATAGGTATATCTACAAATACATTTCCTCTTTTCTCATCTAAACCACGATATTGCCCAATATAAACATCACCGTTTTGAAATAAGGAAAGCCCAGTGGCATTAAATGTTTTCTTTACAGAGAACTCTAATTCCTTAAGTTCTTCCGAATAAAAATTTACCTGATTCTCTTTTGATACCATATATTAAAGTCTAAAATCATCACCACCTACAGCTACATTTTCTTCTTTTTTAAACTCTCTTTTCTGTTTGAGTTTAGAAAACAAACTCTCTTTCATTTTTTCACTCGTCACTAAAATTAGATGTGATTCTGATGCTAAAGCATTAAAAACACCATCAATCTCAGATGTGAACTTATTGTTTGGCACCCTAAACAATACATTTTCCGCCAATTCTTCTTCTAATAATTCAAGCCTGTTTTTAAATAATCTTGGACTATTACCAGGATAGATTACGATTAAGTACATAAAGTCTTCTTGCATCATATCCCAATGCTCTTTGTCTAGATACAACAAGCCTCCTTTTGCACTTCTAACAATACAATTCACTTGATTACCATCAGGGTCTATAATACCAGTAAGAGCTGCTCCTGCATTGTTGACGTTAGAGATATCGTAACCATTCTCATCTAAAAAATATACTGCATGTGTTTTAGCATTACCACTTTCTCGTTTTTGGTCTTCCTCAGAAATTCCTAATCTGTCTTGTAAGAGTCTATCAATATCTTCCTTATAATCAAATGAGTCTTCATCAAGGAGTGATTCATTTTGAAGTGTTTTATAGTGCCAGTTTTTCAAATTAGATAACATATTACCTGGAAAACTTTCAGGCAAATTGTTTAATATATCTCTTTTCAAAACTTTGGACATGTAATATCTACCTTCAATAGCAACCTTTAAATCCTGAGTAAATGTGTTGATAGTAATGCTATTGAAAGTCCTTTTGTAAGGTATTTCGTCACCATCATAAATGTAAATAAGGTAATCACTCCTATGTTCCCATTTCTTGTAAAATGGTTCTTCCCAAAGTTTTGATTTGGATTCTAAACTCTTTACATCAACTGAATTTTCTAATTGAACTGCTGTAATGTTTAAATAATCTGAAAACTTACCAATGCTTTCATCTATGCAATGAGGATTACTAAGATTGCTATTTAAAGAACTAAATATTGAATCTGAGAACTTAGATTGACTATTAATTTTAAACAGTTCAGTTTTTACACTTACAGCTTGAAGACTGTATAATCTAACACCTTCTGTATTTATAGAATTAATTAAAGGGATAGTGAGTTTTGTTATACTATCAGATTTAAATCTAACATAATCATTAACCTGTTTTATGACTGAGATGTTTTGAGTTACAATATTTGGATTGTAATTAGCAAGCCAAAGAATAGTATTCCATATAATGTGCATATTTGTCTTAGCATCTTCAAAATATTTTATTGCTGAATTTTGGTTATATTCAGCAGCTATCATAGATTTTCTTAGGCTTACAATAGCGCTATCTATTCCATTATATCCCAGTTTCGATAAAAATTCAAATCTTTTTACTTGGTCTTTCTTTACCCATTCTTCAAGCCAATCAGGAATATATTCTGATTCGATAGCATAATTTTTGTCAACGCAATTGTTAAGATTTAAATTCTGAAATGTAAAATCTGATATTTCAGTAAATGGTAATTCAATTAAAATATCTAAAAACTCATTATAGGAATTATGAAGCAGCGTTTCAGAACCTTGCTTTATAAAATATTCATTAAATCGTTGTTTGGACCAGATTCTATTACCACCGTACTTCTTGTCCAATAGCTGAAATACCACCTGGTAAACTGTATAATAAGTGCTGCTTTCTAACTCCATCTTGGTGTGAATTTCAGCTGGGCTTAAAGGGATTGTCTTGAAAATCAAATCTCGCAATTTTGCTTTCTGAGTTATAGCTGTAAATGATTCCTTTACATTGTCTAATACATCTGATTCTCCTTGAAACTCAGTCAATATATCTGAGAGCTTCAATACCTTTCTATCTTCTTTTGTGCCAAAGGAAACACGGTCACTTACAGTATAATTGAATAGTGGATTACCATCTATAGTCGTTTTACCACGAAGGACATTAATCGTGTTTTGAAGCTCTGGGGATATTTCATTAACACTATCAACGCTTTTTAGTAAATGGTTAATGATGAAATGTTCAGGAGTAGCTCCACCATATTCGGAATCCGTAGAGAGTTTGAACTCCTTTAAATTGGTTATAAAATTTTGCAATAGTTCTGGTGACACGTTTGACGGAAGGTGTAATGCCAAATTTTGGTCATAGGCACAAGATTCAATTAGAGCTTTTATTAATCTATCTCCTTGAAGCAAACCAAGGATTGAGCGATTTTCACTACATAAATCACTATCCAGTTCATTAAATAATGAAGAAAGTTCGGTATTTGACTGAATATAGGTTTTTAATGCTTTGTCTGTTCCGTCAAAAATCTTTACATCCTCAATTTCCTCAATCTTATAATTACCATTGCTATTGGCTACGAGTGTATAATTTTTTAAGAAGTCTCCAAACCCACCATCATCTTCCATCCAATCTAGTAGCGTGTTTGCTGTCAACATTTCAAGTTCTTTAACTTCTAACCAATCCATTTCTGAGCTGTCATCAGTTTTTATTTGGAACGCTTTAATTAATGAACCACTTTCTTGAACTGGAAGTGTTTTAACTTCTTTACTATGTAATACAGACTTAAGTGTTTCAAATTTATCAGTTGACAAATCATTAAAAGCTTTTGACCAATACACTTTATCGGAAGTTACAAATCTTATCTCGTCATCTATAAACAACCAAGGAATTGAAGCCCAATCAGCACTTGATATTTCATCCGGCTTATCAATCCAACTGTAAATAGCCTTTAAATGATTAACATAAATAGTGATGCTTTCCGTATCAAACTGTTCCGCCCATTCTTCAAATAAATCTTTATCAAGAATCAAAGAGGTAAATATTTTATCCTTGACTATTAGCTCTTTCCTTAAAGCTTCTGGAATACTATTATACTCAGCCTCTTTTACTCTAAATTTATTGATGCTATTTACCTCTAAAACCTCTTTACGACTAAGTAATTGACGTAATGGACGAGGATTATCATCTTCATCTAAAAACAACTTTAATTTACTAAAGTATTTTGTATCACCAACACCTTCCATAAAGGAACTATTTTGCAAGAAGTCAATCAAATTTAGTTTTGATAAAATAGGTAAACTGGAAATGTTATTATTTGAAGCTATTCTATGGTAGGCCAAAGTTTTATCATTTATATAACCACTGAATCGATGCAGATATTCTTTAATGTTTGAATACTTGTCTAGATTTAAGTGGATGGTATGATACTCTAACTCCTCTATAAGTGTAGCATATTTGGAAGTATGTTCATTTATTAACCAAGCACCTTCCTCATTCATTAAACGCTCTAAAGAAAATAAAGCATTGTTATGTACTATGAAAGGAATTTTCCCAAAATGAGTGGGGATATATTTTACCAGCTTATTTAACCATTTTAGGAGTTCTGGATTTTCATACAATGATTTTTGAGCTATAATGACTCCTAACCTTTCACAAATATCAGGGGTAATTTGAGCAGCCAATTTTTCCAAATCGACTATTTCGACTTTTAGGTATTCGTATTCTTTTAAGTGTTTGGCTTCAAGGTTAGAATGGGGTAGTCTTTTTTCGGTTTCTATTATTTCATAGAAAACTTCTTGACCAAATAATTCCATCAACCCTGAATCATCAAGGATGGTGTTTGACAATAATTGTATTTGATTACTATCATTGACAACTATCTCAGCATTTTTAATTGTGTCAATATAAGTTGTGTTGTAGCTATCTATTATTTCCTGAGCGGTATCATCTTCGGACAAGGGATGCTTTAAGAGTAAGGATAAATATGTCTTATTGATTTCACTGTCTTTGAGAAACTCTTGAGCAAAATATGCTAAGGTTGCTACGTGTTTTTCAGCCACCTTAATCATAATGTATTTGTTCCAAAGATTGTCACCTTGAATACGCTGCCTATCAGAAGAAGGTACGAAATCGGCATTTACTAAGAAGGGTAGCTGAAACCTCGTATCTTCCATTGGTAAGTAAGTGAACAAGCTTGAGTATTTAGGAAGACCTTTTATGTATTCAATTTCAGGAGAGATTTTATTATCAACCAAAGAGATTCCAAAAGAAATTTCAGTTTCAGTTGCCGATGCTAATTTAGGTGGTATTGTTTCAATTTCTCTTCCTTCTAAATCTGTGAAAAAATAGGTGACCTCATTGTAATCGTTAATTTTTGATTGTTTTCTTAATCCAATTTCAAATTGCTCAAAAGCTTCATCTGACACTTCTACATTTTCAAAAGTCTGTTTGACGTAGTGATACCTTGCATTTTCTTCTCCTTTTAATTTCAAAATTTCAATAATATTGTTCTTATCATTTCTAAGAACCATTACCCCATTTCTTCGAGAACTAAATTTTGAAGTATTTCTCAAAAAGAGGAGAAATTGAGGACGTTTTGTAATGTTATCTATGGCAGTTTTATAATCCTCTATATGGCTTTCGCCAAGTTTTAGTGCGAACTGAACCGGATTATTAAAGTTATTGAAATTACTATCCGCAAATTCACTTGGCAATCTGTTTTGCCAAATTGGTATTACTTGCCACGGTATATCTGTTGAGCCATTAAAACGCAACCTTTGATTACGGAATTTTAATTTATCCTCTTCTAATAATTCAGGATATTTTCTATAACGTTCACTACTGAAATAGAAGTTATCAAAATCCTCAAATAAAGGAGTGTTTCGTAGAAATGCAAATTGATACCCACCAGATTTTAGCCAAACTTCTGTACTATCCGTAAATACTGACTTAAATCCAATTCCTTTATATCCTGTTTTTTTGTTGTCACCACGTTTAGTGCTTTCTGCTGCACTGGTAATTGCTTCTACATCATCTTTATTAAAAGGAGCACCATCGTGCATAACAAAGAAATAATCACCGTTAATATCAATATGAAATTCCACTTTCTCTTTTCCTGGTGCATCATCCGCATTTTGAAGCAATTCAAAAATCATCCTTTGCTTTGATGAATACATCCCTTTACCAATTTCACGCATAAGATTAGCAATCATCTTATTCGCTTCTGGATTATTTAACCTTTCAAACCGCAACCTAATGAATTCTTGATAGGGGTTTAAATCTAAAATTTCAATTGTGTTGGGAATAGCACTCGGAAGTTTTCCTTCATTTGCGATAAAAGAGAATTGATAATAGCTACCTTCTATTAAATCAAGATTAGGTGATACATATGCTTTTTGCGACTCTCCTTGAAACATTAAAATTTCACCAGTTTCAGCAAACATTACATTATCAAAGCAGGCAAAAGACTCTGATGTTTTCTGATATTTTCCAAAATACTTTTCATCAGTTGCGGCCTGCTGATTTTCTTTTGAAAGAAGCTTTTCAACTTTGTTTTGATTTAACTCCGAAACAGTTCTAATCTCTAAGGAATAAGGGTTATTCTTTCCCTTTGGGTTATCTGTATGTTCTAATTCAATTTTATAAAAAGCACCATCCGATAAAGTTGAGTTGTTACCGTAATAAAATGAAACTCGTTTATCTAAAACTTCTACGCCGTCAAACTCTGGGTAATAGAGTGTCAGTTTACTAATAGGATTCGTGAAATGGTTAAAGAACCCTACATTCTTATTAATTCTTTTAAAAGTGGCTATAAAAGTTAAATCTTTTGATTTCCAGTAACTCTTAAGTCGCTCAGTATAGTTAGTCATATTAGTAGTTTTACTTTTTGCTCGTTAGTATACTATAAAAACTAAAGCTTAATCTTTTCAATTTCAAGAATTTATTTACCTTCGAAATGAGGCCGCTTTTGTCGGCGAACCGTATATCAATATGTTTTGCTGAATTGATAGATTTGATCTGTTAATTCAGCAGAAATTGTTGCATTGTTGTAATATGATACTATATCGTTTATGGAGTTTTTTAATTCCAATGGCTTGATTAATAACTCTTATAAAATGGCTCCGCAGTAAATTTCATAAATTCCTCAGTTTTTATATTACTTCTGCTGATTACTTGAAACGGTTCTAATCTTGAAATTTCCGATTGTAAATCTTTAGCCGTTTTATTACTACAGCCTAAAATATCTTGGATTGCTTTTGCTGATGTTCCCTCACTTTGGAATATATATGAGAATTCTAGAAGCTCTTGGAAATTGAAAAATTTCTGTTGATAATCTGAGGGTGATTGAGAAGCAAAGAATACAACAATACCTTTTGAACGGCCTTCACGGATAATTTTTTCTAAAAAGATGTTCTTTTGTCCTAAATAGTTATGTGCTTCGTCAATTACTAAAATGGTTCTAATTGTTCTTCTTCCATCCTTTATTGTACTATCTGGTAATGCTGCCATTTCCTTATAGAGGCGCTCAATAACTAAGTACCCTATTAACTCTTTAAGTACTGGCATTTTATGGACATCAATAATCATAGTGCGATTACTGATTTTTTCCATTGGTGGAAGGCTAGAGCCGTGTGACCAAAATAAGTTAAAGTTGGCTAGATCTCTTAATACTTCAATTAGGGAATCATCTCTTTTGCCCTCTTCCTCATAAGCTGCCAATGCTAGTTCTAAAATATCATTAAAATCAGGAAAGGGTTTATCTGATGAAGCTCTGGCAGCATAACCACCCATAATTGCTTCAGTTAAAGCTCCTTTTTGAACTACACCTAGCTTTGAATTAATGGAAGCGAAGCTTTCAGCCTTTTCTCTTGCTGATAACTGTATATCCTGTTCATTGTAATCTGGAAGGATAAATGGACTTATAGGCAGATATTCGTTATTCTGTAATAACTTATAAGTTCTTGCTCTAGCAACATCTATAAAAGTATCGTTATCAACTACGTCACCTTTATAATCAAAGAAAATAAAATTAGTTTGATAATCTGACTGTACTCTAATATCTGCTAATATCTTTAATAGGAATTGAGTTTTTCCAACGCCTGGTTTTCCCATAATAGCCAAATGAGAGTTTGCGTGTACTGTTGTATCATTTAAGGCCATTATTAAATCATCATTATGAAGTATATTCCTACCTATAAATATATCAAGATCTTTTGTTTTCAATTTTTTTGCACCTGACAAATGTATCGTAGAAACAATTTCTGAATACCATTTATTAATATCTTCTCCATTTTTCTGGAACAAATCCCATAACAAACTAGCACCATTATCTACGTGGTCTTTGACGACTGATTTGTTGCTATAGAACTGACTATCATCCAATTCCTCAATTTGATAAACTTGGTTAATCAATGTTTTTACTAGTAATTCATCATTACCCATAAAAGAGGTTTTTTTCATCTCACCTCCTGAGAAATTAAAACTTTTTGAGACTTTAGCTCCAGAATGGACTAATGAATATGAAAAAGCCATTCTAGCCAAAATAGCCTTATCAAGTTTTGTGGTGGCCCTGAAAGTGCTAATGATTTCGTCAGTTTTTATTGATGTATATAATCTATCTGCCATTTTCTTATTTTTAATTCCAGAAATAACCTTCTTTTAAAGTGGTTAATTCGTTGTTATGACTAAATTCTAAACTCACGGCACCCGTTAAGTGAGGTTCTAAGCTTTTAAAATAATTATTATCTACTTCTGTATCCGTAGAAAGAATAATCACCTGGTTTGCCGCATTCGGAAAATAATTATTTACAATATTATCACGATGAACACTGTCTAATCTAGATAAGGGGGTGTCAATAATGATAGGTAAATTAAGCTGAGAAGTTTGTGCTAGGCCCCATAATAGAGATAAGGCAAAAACTTCTTTTTCTCCTGCCGACAGACCAGATTTTCTCATCTCGTGCCCACTCTTGTCCTTAATTGTAATTTCGTATGTTTTATTATCTATTTCAAGTTCTTTTATCAGTCCAGATTTACTAGAAAGCATTTTGTACATCTCATAAGTTTTTTCTTGTAGAAGGTGTACTTTGTTCTTTCTTAACTTTACCATATACGTATTCATTAAGTTCGCAATAGCATCACATTCTTCTATAAAATCAACCTTCTCCTTAGAAAAATTATGTTTTTCATAGAGTTTGCCAATCTCTAATTCTATCTCCTTAATCTTATTTTCCAGATGAACTATATCTTCATTATAATTGGATAAGCGCACAGAGAGTCTTCCTATCTGTGTATTACAACCTTCTATGGTACTTTGAAGTTCTTCAAATAGTTCTTTTTCACTATCAGAAGTACCTGAAGTTTCTAAACTCATCTGAAGGGATTGAATTTCAAAATCTAATTCGGATTTCTCTTTGAGTAGTTCTTCTAACAATAGCACATCACTTTGCTCTATTTCTTCTATTTTATTAAGAATCTTTGCCGTATCTCTATCAGATAGATTCAATATTTTCACTACTTCATCTGCCGACTTATTTTCCTGTAACAGCGCGAGAACCCTTTGACGTAACTTTTCTTTTTGATTTTCTGTGAGTGGCTCTGCCGTAATAGGCTCTGGAGTATCAAAGTTGTCTACAATTTTTTGAGCCAAGGCCACCGCATTTTCTGAAATGGCATCTTGTTTATTACTTTGACTTTCAATATTTATCTGCTGCTTAATATCATCAAACAATTTTCCTGATAATGCCCAAGGTAAATATTGCTCTGTAAGCGTTTTTATCTGATTGTCTAACTGATGGCTCTTATTAGATAACTGAATGCGCTTTTTTTCTTTTTGCTTGATAACTTCTGACGATTCAGGATCTAAATTGAAAATAGCCTTAAATCGTGCTTGTGCTTCTTCTTTTTCTGTTTTGAAACGTTCCAGTTCCTCAGATATGTCGTTTCTTTCTTGGGTTTTATTGGTGAGTCTGCGTTGTTCTTTTTTCAACTCACTTTCTTTAAAGGTGATATCTTCATCGGTTATTTCAATGAAACCTTTGCGCTCCTCTTGTTTTAGATATAATACATCGCTGGATAAACGAGAGATATATTGAATGCCTAATGCGGCTTCTAAAGACGATTTTAAACGAACTTCTGAATGGTCGTCTGCGGCAATTTCTTGAATCTTTTCACCATCAAAAAAGAAGAATTGTGTTATGCCTTGAGGAATGGTAGCATTGATATAATCTTGCCACATTTCTTTGTTCTGTACACTTACACGTTTGCCGTCCTTTACAACCACCAATTTCTCAGTTAGATCCTTATGTTTTGGGCTATCTGTAGCACCAGCACTCCATGAACGATTTATTAAAATAGTTTCGTGCGCATCGGTTTCTAACTCTAGCTCAAATGATACAAAAGCATTGCCTTTAGCTAATTCTTTACGGTTAATGTATTTGTATAAAAAGTCTGTTTTAGCACCATATAAACAGATATTAACGGCTTCCATAATTGAGGTCTTACCAGAACCATTCATACCGCCTATTAAAAAAATACTTTTACCCTCATTACCTTGAGGAAAATCAATAACAGTAGGGTATTGAAATGACTTATAATTTTCTATAGTTAGTTTATTAAACTTCATTATTAGTCGGTTTTAAGTCTGATTTAATAATTTCTTTCAATGCATCATACACCCCTGACCTTCTGTCCTTAAATTGATGCTCTTTTACTGTTTCCAAAAGTTTTAACATCTTTTCAAACGATAGGCCGAATTGGACGCATAGGTCCTTTAATAGATCATCATCCATTCTACTTTTATTTTCCATTGCGTAACAATATTTGTCTGTAATAATCTAAATATTTCTTTCCTGAATTATCAACAATATACCACCAAGTCCATCCATTTATAGCTCTTCCCATAATTGCTTTTGCAGCTGAACTTAAACTATTGAATAAAGTAGTAGTATGGTTATGGACTAGTTTAACTTTCCCGTTTTGTGTGATCGTAGCCTCATATTTTTCTCCATCTACAGTATTTATAATTTTCGTGTTGGGTTCAATTAATTTTGCCTCAATAAGGTCAATGAGTTTTATTCCAAACTGTATTTTTGGTGGTTTGCTTTTAATTGTTGAGGATTCTTTTTTCTGCCTCTTAGACCTTACTTTGTTTTGATCAACAAAAGATAGTAGCATATTTTGCAAATCTCTATTTAACTCTACAGCAGCATCTAATTGATCCATTTCTTGAATCAGTTTAAACTTTAAGGTTCTTATTTCATCTGGGATATCAATATTTATTTTATCAAATTGATCCGTCATTTTAACCACGGCTTCTAATTGAGTTTTCTTTTCTGTCTTTTGGGCATTATTTAATAATGGATTTAATTCACTTTTAATTTCATCTAAAAGCGAATTTACTTGCTCAATTTTTTCTTTAACACCCTCCATAATTAGTTGTTTTCTGCTGCGGATTCAATTAATTCTTCAACACGCTGAATAGCTTCCTTTAAAAGAAGTTTTGATTTTTTATCAGCATTTATTGATTTACGCACCAAATCTGTAATTTTATCGTGAAAATTTTTAGAAACAATAGGAATAACTAGTTTCGCAACATTCAAATTTGTTATATGGCCAACAGTTGTGGCGATTGTCATATCCCTTAATAGTTGTGCCTGACCTATTGCACTGTTTATTATAAATGTTGTGTATTCAGATGAGATACTATCTGGATTCTTTCTTTCAATATGACAAACTCTTTGATTTACCATACAATCTTCTTCGAGAATACTACCGTAAAAATATTTTAACCCATCCATGCCTATTACAACATCGCCAGCTTTTGCCTTCGGAAAATTTATTGTATTTGCATAATCCTTTGTTATACTGGTTAAGTTTTGCTTATCAATGTAGGTCGGTTTAACATTTCTAATTCTAATTACTGGCTCGCCTGAATTATCTTCTATAAACTTTTTACTATTCCAAGGGAAACCATTTTTGATATAGAAGTTTTGAGCAATCGTAGTATGTTCTAAGTTTTTAATTCTTTGAACAATCGTCTTTGCTCTAGGGTTATAAAATTCAGGATCTAATCGCTTGCCAAGAATTACGTCATTAAAACTTGAATTATATTTATTAGGTGAATCATCTAAATCAGAATTATCTAGGCCTAATTCTTTTTCTAAAAGAGTTGTGGCTTGTTGGTAGAGGGATTGGGATTTGTGCTGATTCACAAAACTCTGTTTTACTAATTCAGTTATTTCATTATGCAGTATATCATCCAGTATAGGAATAGGAATTCTATATAATTCAGGCTTAGAGACGTAAGCAATTAAGGTGTTAACCTTTGTTCTATCTCTCAATATCTTACCGTATTTACTTGAGAAAAAAGCGAAAAGATATTCACTACTTATAGTATTTGGTTTTAAAGTAAGTTTAAAAAGTGTACCTGTAACTAAGGTTCTTTCAGGCATATAATCCTGAACAATGGTCACTTTTTCGGCCGCTCCTTTAACCTCGATTAAGATTTCTCCGATTTCTATTCTACCTTTGGGGTACCTATTCCAATCCTGCTCCTTAACAAAACCTATATCATTGGTCTCTATCCATAAACCATCAATACTTATATTAGTCGCTTGTAAAAATCTAGCATCATTTCTAATATCAATCTTATCATCCCTAAGGATTTTAGTGTTTTCATAAACAACTCGATAACCATCCGCCACTATATGTCCTAAGACCTTATGTTTATTTTTTTTAATTATTTGATCTGCATATAATGAAATGGGTTTATAAAATTCAGCATCGATTCTACCAAAATAATTCGATAGTTGGGAATATTTTATTTTACTTATTTGAGCCATCTTTCTTAATTTTTCCAGAAATCAAAACCTTGTTCTTTAGCGAACTTTATAAAAGCTTCCGCAATAAAAGGTTCAAATTGTGGGGTTAAATATTTTTCAGGATCTTCTGCTGCAACCAGATATCCTTCTTCATTTTGTTTATACTCTATAAGCATCTCTCTTGTAATTTTATGATTTACAAGATCTTGATCGATTTCTGGATTCCCAAAATTATCTTCTATGATATTACCTTCCCCGTCAAGAAGCAGTTCATAGTCTCCACTATTGTTTTTACCACCTCGCTCGCTTACTGCCATAAAAATCGGATAGTCTAACTGTTTGGCTACTTCTGCATCGATATAACGGTTTCTTATTTTCTCTATACTATCGTCATTGTTTAATAGCAATTGTAGTTTTCCTTTATTGGTTAACAACAGCTTTTCTTCTTCCGCTAAAGGAATTTGTTTGTCGTAGTTTTTTATTTCTGCTTTTAATTGTTTAGCCTTTTCTTTTTGACTGTCTTTAAATCCTTTAATGGCCAATTTGTGCTCTTCTTTTATTGGTTTGATGTGCACATTAAATTCCTTTTTAGTGCCCTCCCAATTATCTAATGCGATTTCTATTTCAGCTTTTTGCTTATTTTCCATCGCTTCTACATCATCAGCAAGCCCATCTAATTTTCCTTTAGCTTTTAAAAGACCATTTCTTAAATCACTGATTTTATCATCAATTATTTCCAGTTTATCTTCTAAAGTGAAAGGTTCGGTGCTTTCCTCTTCATCCTCCTCTGTTTCCGTTTCTTCTGTTTTTTCCTCCTCAATTTCAGGTTCAGGATATTCCTCTAATAATAATTCAAAAATTTCTTCGGCAATCTCTTCTTCTGGAATATCGGTTGCTTCTTCAAACTGATTTAAGAGATCTTGAATTTGTTTAGCATAATCGGGACATTGATTTGCCACTTCCTTTTGAATTTTGATGATGTTTTCCAATTCTTTATCAGTATATTTTTGAATAAATAACACCGACGTTTTAGTCCCCGTGTGCGGTTTAAAGGTGTTTCCGTGTAAACCAACTACCGCTAATAAACGAGCTTTGCGCAAGATCCATTCTCTAATAAACGCGAGTGAAGAGTTGTTAAACTTACCTTGTGGTAGTACAATTGCTGCTCTTCCACCAGGACGGAGCATTTTAACAATGCGTTCAACAAACAGAACATCTCGTTCTTCTTTGGGAGTTTTATCCTTAGCTCTCTTTAACGCGGGTTTAGCCAAATCATAGTGGACGAGCATTTTCTTATCTTTCATTTCTCCAGCAAACGGCGGATTTGCGAGAATGACATCAAAATTCATTTCTCCAAAATATTCCCACGCTTTATCGCTATCACTAAAAGTTTCCCCACTGGGAATTGATTTTTTGAGTAATGGTGTCTTACTTAATTGCGTCATTAAGTACTGGCCCGATTTATTTGTGTACCAATCTCTTGGATCTAGACTACTAACATCTGGACCAAAAATATTTGTATGGCCATCACCTGCAATTAACATTAATGCACGGGATGTTTTTGCTGCTCTAGCTTCCATATCTATACCCCATAGATACTTACTCGCATACTTATGTTTTCTGTTTTCTAATTCAGAATTTGTTTCCGCAGGAAAAGCCCATTGCATAGTATGGAGTAAGAACCCAGCGCTACCGCAACTTGGGTCCATTACGTATTCATCATCTTGTGGATTCAACATTCTCACACACATTTCGATCACGTGACGCGGTGTAAAAAACTGACCTTTCTTTTTCTTTGCTTCTGTTGGCAATAAATATTCAAAGGCATCATCCATAATACGAAGATTGGAACCCATCAATCGAACAGATTCAATAGGACCAATACATACTTGTAAATGATCTTTCTTTAACTCTATGGTTTCGTTTTCTTTGAACACACCTTCCCATTCTTTACAGGCTTTTTGGAACAAACCGTTGATGGTAGCATAGGTCAATTCAGGATCTTGAAACTTCCTAAATTCAACTTCCTTGTTTGGACGACTTCTTTTATTATCTGCCGCTTCCTTTTCATCCCAAATCTTCGCAAAAATCAGTTTAAAGATTTCGTTGAATTCGTCTATTCCACTATTTGCTAGAACTAACTCTTCAAGATCTTGAATGATCTTTTTAAAATTAAAAGAGGTTTTTAATTGAGAGAGCGTTCTCTTAATCTCTAGAACATCAGACTCCTCTTCATTAACTTTTGGGATCTCCGATAGGGTGTCAAAATCTTTGTTTTTTGGTTTATATAATATCAATCTATCCGATCCATTTGACCAAACACCTATAGGGTTACCATTAGCGCCTAGATAAGACTGTAGCTGTGCAATACCGTCTTTTCTTTTAGGTTGTTTTATCTCAAAAAGTATTTTTACTGTCTGCTTTGTATTATCTCTGTAAACAGCTATATCAGCTCCTTTAGGGTTTACTTCCGTTCCATATCTAACTGGTATTTCACAAACAATTTGGTCTGGATTATAACCATAGTAATTTATTAGTTTATATAGCCAGAGCTGACGGACAATTTCTTCTGGTGCGGATTTTCCACCTTCAACATATACTTGATATTCTTCTTTATCAGTATGAGTAGGTGCTAAGGGTTTTAAATAGTATAAAGTTTTCCCAAATTGTTTACCAGTCCCTGCTTTGGGATAAATATCTATCATTTCATGAATTGGAATTCCTAATCCCTCAAATTCGGTTAGGTCATATTTCGTTGTTGGATCTTTGAATATGAGATCTATTACTTGTTGTGTGGTCATTAATTAAATTCGTTTAAAATAATTTTGAGAGCCGCTTGAGCTTGCTCTTCATTTTGTACTATTTCTAAAATTTGGTCTGCTAACCATAGGGCTAAAAACTCTTTTGAATCTGCTTTTAATAATTCAGCAATTTTCAGGACTTGTTCTCGTTTGGCTTTTCGTTCTCCACGTTCAATTTTACTGAACATTGGAGTGTCGATTTCTAGTTCAGCTGAGAGATGTCGTTGGAGCAATCCTTGACTTTCTCTAAGTTCTTTAATACGATTGCCCAGTTTCATCATCTTTCATATTTTGACTTGTCAATTTTTGTCTAATATAAGAATATTTTATATACGAAAAGTGCGAGTTAAACATTATGGGGAAATAAAATTAAAATTTTGTTTTTAGTGGTTTTGATTGCTCAGGAAGATGAGGGTTTTAAGGAAACGAAGGATTACGAAAATGCAAAATCTAGCAGGGGTTGATATTCATTTTGGTCGGCCTGCTTAACTGCTTGCAATTATGCTTTTCTGGTTTCGTTGGCTTTAGACAAATTGTTTGTGCCCAAGTGAAGGGTTCTTTGTTAAAAAGTATTTCAATAATCATATCGACAATGACGTCCATTTCTATTGGGAAAACAATTGATGCTTATGATACGAGGCTTGAAACCTATGGGTATTTGTTCGGATAAATAGATGTGGTTTTCTATCAAATATTACTCATCATCGTTAAGCGCTTTAAGTGCTATAGGAATTCGGTAGTTATCAACATTGTGAGCTGCCTTTTATCCGCTTTATGTCTAAATAATGAATTAAATCAATTCTGTTTGTGATTGCTAACTCTGTTGCGGATTTAGTAAATTTATTATTCGAAAGAACAATCCCATTATCAAGATTGTAATGTGAAATCCCTGCTTTAATTTCCTGAACAGCTTTATTTCCAATTGGTTTTGAATACTTTTTGCATTGTACTCCGATAACTATATTCGGTTTTCTAATTATTAAATCAACTCCTTGGTCAGCACCCGCCTTTGTCTTTTCTACTTTCCAACCCTCTTTTTCTAAAATTTGGACACAAAAATCCTCAAACTCAAAACCGCTCATTTTTGGGTCGTAGCCAGTTGATTTGAGTTTTACTTTTTTTACACTTTTTTCAATTTCTACAAAAATATCATTTAAGTACAGGTAGATATTCGCAAGTTCGATTTGATTCAATTTTGGATAAATATGATGTTCCACGAAATATGGTATTTCTTTATCGTGCCATCTTGAAAGATTTTCTTTTCCGTAATCGTCTGTAAAAGTACTTTTCTGTTTTTGTCTTGCTAATTGTTGCAAATTTTTTTGGATTATTTCACGACTTATTTTCAATACGTTAATACGCAAATTTTCATTTAATTCAGCAGTCTGTCTATTTTTTTTAGTGATGAAATAATATATTAAGCCACCAATGATACAAAGAAACACCAGACCTTTAAGCTCTTCCATAGTTTTGTTTTAGCTTGCTCATCTCAATTGGATAGGCGCAACAAGCTGCGCCTGTTTATGTTACACATCAAACATATTCATTTTAATTACAATTCCCTACAATTAGTATTTAAAAAAATCATTCATGCTAAGCATACTCCACTTATCAGTACGAGACGCCTCAAACCGCACAAAAATAAAAAGCTCCCGCATTCTGGAGCGCACTCGTTCGCTGTAGCGTTCTTGGATTTCTTCAGCGTTGAGGTTGACGGTGCATTGGGTTTTGACGCCCTTTTTTTTGAACAGGTCATAGCTTATATGCTGCTTTTTACTCTGGCTTTTTTATATTTATTCGTAAATTGCTTTAGGGATTCCTTTGTTCTATTGATTCTTAAGATAGTATCTGAATTAGATTTTAAGGGTAATCCCTTTCTTAAAGAAGAAACTAAGTCTGAAATATTTTGGGAGTTTACGTTAATATGATTTCCGCCTGAGAATTTTACTACTCCTTTATCAGCTATACCTGTAAGTATATTTTTATCTTTTGGTTCCAAAATCGTAAACCCATTATCATAAAATCCATCTAGAATTTCCTCTTCGGTATAAACAAAGGCTTTGTCAATATGTAATTGGCATACTTGATTTATTATTTCAGTCAAATTAAGCATGGTGTTTTTACTATACATTCTGTTTGTTTTTGCCTTTTCAAAAAAAGTTTGAATTAAGTCTGATAAGATGATGTGCTTTTCGGTCATTTAGATAGTAGGTTTAGATTTGTGTAACAGAAAGTAATTTTACAAATTATTGAAATTTTATTGAAAGGATTTCTCGATTTTTATAGCTTGCGTAAAACTATCGGATAGGGACAGCGAGTTGCCCTATTCCCCTTAAACCTCAAACATATTCCTTTTCAATATATTTCCCAACAATTGGTATTTAAAAAAATCCTTTACTTTAAGCTTAAGTCCTCTTATCCACTCAAGATTCCTCAAACCACACAAATTAAAAAGCTCTCGTATCCTAGAGCGGACAAGTTCGCCATAAGGCTACTGAATTCCTTCTACGTTGAGATCGCTGATGCAATGGGTTTTAACTCTTTTAAAATTATTTAATCAAACTTTTTTACTTTGAATACAACAAAACAACTTATCCACATACTACAATTAATAGCAATACTTCGCTACATATATGGGTAATTTTGTCTCATGGATAAAAACATATTGCACCTTGACCTGGATACCTTTTTCGTGTCGTGCGAAAGATTAATTGATAGCCGACTGGCAAACAGGCCGTTATTGGTTGGTGGCACGGGAGATCGAGGTGTGGTTGCTGCATGTAGTTATGAAACACGAGTGTTTGGCGTGCATTCTGGAATGTCGATGAAGGTGGCGCGAAATTTATGTCCGGAAGCCATTGTGATCCGTGGGGATGCGTCTATTTACACCAAATATTCGCATTTGGTTACGGAGATCATTAAAGAGAAAGTTCCGGTATTTGAGAAAGCCAGTGTTGATGAATTCTATGCTGATTTAACGGGGATGGATAAATTTCATGGCTGTTATAAATATGCATCGGAACTCAGACAGAGTATCATTAAAAATAGTGGCTTGCCGATTTCATTTGGATTGTCGGTCAATAAAATAGTTTCCAAAGTTGCCACTGGAGAAGCGAAACCCAATAACCAATTGAAGATTGATGCAGGTTTTGAAAAATCTTTTCTTGGACCTTTATCCATTCGGAAGATACCTTCAGTTGGAGAAAAGACTTATCAGGTCTTGCGAAATTTAGGGGTTGATAAAGTGAGCGTGGTACAACAAATGCCCATTGAAATGATGACCAGTGCATTGGGTGCCAATGGTGCCACCATTTGGAAAAGAGCTAACGGTATTGACAATCCGCCATTGGTGCCGTTTCATGAGCGCAAGTCCATTTCAACAGAGCGCACCTTCAATAAGGATACTATTGATGTCAAACAGTTGCGAACCACCATTTTTGCCATGGCTGAAAATTTGGCGTTTCAGTTACGCAGAGGGAATAAAATTGCTGGTGTTATCAGTGTGAAAATTCGGTATTCTGATTTTAATACCTATAGCAAACAGGTTAAGATTCCTTACTCCAGCGCCGATCATGTCATCATTCCGAAAGTGTTGGAATTGTTTGAACAATTATATCAACGTCGGTTGTTGGTGCGCTTGGTTGGCGTGAAGATCAACGATATTGTAAGCGGCCATTATCAGATTAATTTATTTGATGATACCGAAGAAATGCTCAGTCTTTATAATGCCATGGATCATATTAGAGGCCGTTATGGCGAGGCCAGCATTATGCGCGCCTCGTCCATGGGCGCCAATTCTATTGGAAGATTTGACAATCCATTTAATGGTGAACCGCCAACCGTATTAGCTCATAGAAACCAATAATGTATCTCAATTGTCACTCATACTATTCCTTGCGCTACGGTACGTTTTCTGAAATTGAACTTTTGGAACTTGCCAAAAAAAATGATGTCCAGTCTTTGGCACTGACGGACATTAACAATACATCGGCGTGCTTAAATTTCATCCGGAAAGCGAAAGATTATGATATCAAACCTGTGGTTGGGATTGACTTTAGAAATGGCAACAAACAAGTCTATGTTGGTATTGCCAAGAACAATGAGGGATTTAAAGAACTCAATAGTTTTCTATCCCATCATTCAGAAAACAAAATCCAATTGCCTGAGCTCGCTCCTCCTTTTGAGAATTGTTATATCATTTATCCTTTTGAGCATGTTCTGCAATTAGAAAAAACCGACTTTTCTGATAACGAATTTATTGGGGTGTCCATTGAGGAATTGCGGAAACTACGGTTCTCTAGATTGAAAAATCTTGAAAGGAAACTGGTCGTTTTGCAGACCGTCACCATAAGAGGGAAAAAGGATTTCAATGCGCACCGATTGTTACGCGCTATTGATAAAAACACTTTGTTGAGCAAACTTGATAAATCGGAGGAATGCAAGCTGGCCGATAAAATGATTTCTTTAGAAGGGATACATGAAGCCTTTGCTGATTTTCCGAATATTATTGAGAACACGAACCGGATCTTGAATAGCTGTCATATTGAATTTGGTTTTGGAGAACATCGTGTATCGCAAAACTTAAGGCTTTATACGGATTCCGTTGAACAGGACTACGAACTACTAGAAAAATTATGTTACGATAATTTACACAAACGTTATTCCAGTCCGGACGAGAAAGTTTTAAACCGATTAAAAACTGAATTGGACACTATCAAGTCTTTGGATTTTGTGGCCTTCTTTCTGATTAATTATGATATCGTTTCTTATGCCAACAGCAAAGGTTATTTTCATGTGGGACGTGGTAGTGGTGCCAATAGCATCGTGGCCTATATCATCGGGATCACCGATGTGGACCCTATTGAGTTGGATTTGTATTTTGAACGTTTTATTAATCCTTTTAGAGCTTCCCCACCCGATTTTGACATTGATTTCTCCTGGAAGGACAGAGATGATGTGACGGATTATATTTTTAGACGGTTTCCACATACGGCGTTATTGGCCACCTACAATACTTTTAAATATAGAGCGGTGGTTCGAGAGCTGGGGAAAGTCTTTGGCTTGCCAAAAGAGGAAATTGATAAATTGAGTAAAGGGAATTATGCAATTTCTCAATTAGATGACATCTCACAGCTTGTTTTACGATACGGTAAATTGATTGAGGGGTTCCCAAACCATTTGAGTGTTCACTCTGCTGGCGTGCTTATTTTAGACCGACCGATACATTATTACTCGGCAACCGATATGCCACCAAAAGGATTCCCGACGGTTCAGTTTGATATGATCATCGCGGAAGATGTTGGCGTCTTCAAATTTGATATTTTAGGTCAGCGGGGATTGGCCAAGATTAAAGATGCTTTGGATATCATTGCAGAAAACCGACCAGAAGTCCCTCCTATTGACATTACCAATGTTGAGGCTTTTAAGAAGGATAAGAACATCAATGACCTTTTAAAATCTGGAGGCGCCATTGGAGCCTATTATGTCGAATCGCCAGCCATGCGCGGATTGATGCAACAATTGCAGACCCAGGATTATATCGGACTTGTGGCTGCAAGTTCCATTATTAGACCAGGCGTTTCTGGATCGGGAATGAAAGAGGAATTCATTAAGCGGCACCGGTATCCTGAAAACAGAAAAAACGCCCACCCCATTTTAATGCAAATAATGCCTGAGACTTATGGTGTCATGGTCTATCAAGAGGATGTACTAAAAGTTGCCAATCAATTTGCCGATTTATCGCTTGGCGAGGCCGACGTATTACGACGAGGGATGAGTGGTAAGTTTCGATCACGTCAAGAATTTGTTGCCGTGGAAGAAAAGTTTATATCCAATTGCAGGAAGAAAGGCTTTACGGATGAGTTAATATTTGAAGTCTGGAATCAGATCAAAAGTTTTGCTGGTTATGCTTTTGCTAAAGGTCACTCGGCATCTTATGCTGTGGAGAGTTATCAGAGCTTGTATCTGAAATGTTACTTTCCTTTAGAGTTTATGACTGCCGTACTGAACAATGGCGGCGGTTTTTATAGTGTGGAACATTATTTACACGAAGCACAGAAACAAGGCGCCACCATTTTTGCGCCGTGCATTAATAACAGCGAGCATCCAAACCGATTAATTGGCACCTCCATTTATTTAGGTTTTGGGCACCTGAAGAATTTAGAGCATTATACCGTGCAACGACTTTTAACTGAAAGGCAGTGGCATGGCGACTATAGCTCCCTTGATGATTTTATAGATCGCGTTACCATAAGCATCGAACAGCTGACTATTTTGATTCGGATAGACGCCTTCCGATTTACGAAACAGACCAAAACAGAATTGCTGTGGCAGGCTATTTTTAAATTGAATGCCGATGGCGCCAAAAGTCAGCAAGCGAAGTTGTTTAAAATCCAGCATAAGGCATTTAAGTTGCCCAAACTAAATAGCAATTGGATTGAAAATGCTTACGATGAAATGGAGCTGTTGGGATTTCCTTTATGTAATTACTTCAATCTCGTTAATGGCGAGATGGCCAATGGCATTTTGGCGAGTGAGATGAAAAATCATATAAATAAAGAGGTTTTGATTTATGGCAGTTTGGTTACGACTAGATTCAACAAAACATCTCAGGGGAAATTAATGCGCTTGAGTACTTTTATTGATCATAATGGGGATTATTTTGATGCCGTCCATTTTACTGATGTCGTAGAGAAATACCCAGTTAATGGATTGGGGGTTTATGCTTGTTATGGCCGAATAACCGATAGGTTTGATTTTTATAGCATGAATGTGGTTTGGAGTAGGAAAATGGGGATACTGAAGGATCCGAGGAATAACTAATTGTTTTCAGCTTTAATTATCATGCTGTTAAGGTAGGTTAAAATGGTTGCAGGTAATTTGCAATACTATTAACTTTAAAATAAAAATCATGTGTTACGATATTAGAGCGACCGTAGAAACCCAATTGAAACGCGCC
>NZ_JBMDWE010000044.1:0-28427 GCF_053579655.1 Gelidibacter sp.
TGAGATGTGCTGCGCTCCAGCTGAAATTTTCAGCATTTAGTCCTTCGCCCGTGATGGGGTGATAATTTTCACGAATGGCTTGTCCTTTACCTAACACACCATTGGCGCCTTCAATAATTTGGTGTGTGGCTTTATCAGCTTCGTCATTAAACCCATAATTACGCAAGCCTTTTACGCCGAAATAAGCTTGATCCAACCAATTTGGTCCTCTCCAATAACCTTTTAAAGGATTGAATTTTTCATGATCGGCACTCATCGTTTGAAAAGGCACTTTCGTATAGAATTTTTCAGGATTCATCATCTTAAGTTTTACAGCCTCGGCTTGCTCTTGCGTGGCGGCATTTGCCCAAAGTGCGGTCCAGCCTTCGCTTCCTGCACCTTTAATAAAAGTGCCACCATCGATCGTTGTATCGTAAAACCAACCATCTTCAGGATCATAGAATTGCTGTTGGATTTTATTTTTTAATACCTCAGCTTCTGTTTTATAGGTATTTGCATCTTCTTGATTATTTATAATCCCAGCGAGTTCGCTTAAATACAGTTTTTCAGCATACAAATAAGCGTTCAAATCGACACTTTCCTGATTGAGCGAATACGCGCCTTCTTCATTTTTAAGAATTTTAGAATCGTCAAATCTGATGGCATTATCCATTCCGCTTTCCCATTTTGCCGCAATCACGGTGCCGTCAGTAGAACCATATTCGCATAAACCATCTTGGTCATGATCACGCTTGTTGTACCACCATTCGTGGTATTTTTTGATTTTAGGATAGAGCTCTTTTACGAAGTCGACATCCTTATCTTTTTCATAAATTTTAACTACCGCCCAAGCCGAAAGTGGTGGTTTGGTATCGCGATAGTTATGCGCTTCAATTGTGGTGTCTCGGAAAATACAATCGACGATAAATCCATCATCACTCTGAAAATCAAACATGGCTCTCATTTGATTTTTTGCCAAATCAACATTATAATAAGCCAATCCGACCGCATGCTTCCAGGAATCCCAGGCCCAAAATCCGTGAAAGCCTCTATAATGATAACTCGGAAACAAGCCTTCGTTAGTGAGCTCTCCAGAAGGAATACGCCAATTATTTTGCAAAGTCAGATGTGCTTTGGCCAAAACCCCAGCGTATTTTGCATCCTTAAATTCTGATGCTCTATTTTCAATCAGTGCTTTTAACTGTGTGTTTTTCTCCTCTTTTCGAGCCTTGAAAATCGAATCAAAAGATTCATTTTTGATCTTCTTGCTTTCTTCTTCCCAAGAATATTCAGGAAAAATAAAAGTTTGCGCAACCACAATGTCTTTGGTTTCATTAGGCTTTAGATTAAAACTGTTGCCTGCCTTATATTGCAAACTATCTACTAACTCAACTTGGGTGTCTTTTGGAAAAGAAACATAGCCTTTGGCATTCGTTTTTGTAGAGTTTATTTCGATGGTGTTCTCATCTTGTGACAATAAAATCCCATCAATCAAAACAGGTGCACTTTCCCAAAGCACTTCTATATGAATAGATTCTTGACCCGTGTTTTTTATTCTGGTCCGCACTAAAGCCGTATGCCCGTTTTTAAAAAGCAAGGTTTGATCAACCGCTAAAGAATTACCAGAATAGCCATTTTCTAAATGACTTGCAAAGCTATAAGAATGGTCGCGCGTTAAAGATTCGAAGTTATCATTCACTTTAATGGTAGCATTCATAAGCGAAGTACTCAACCAAACCCCATTTTGTTGGGTCATTAAAAAAGGGCCTGAAAAACCGAAAGACTCATCTGACTCGTCATGCATGCCATAGGCAAACCAAGCGCCTTGATCAGAAAACATCAAACCTGTTCTATCAAAAGCATCTTTAGGTGTGATATGATAATCTAAAATGTTCTCACTGAAATCTAGGAAATCATATGTCTCATGAATTTTCAGAGATTCTTTAGAGGTATTACAGCTTAAATTAAATACCAAAACATAAACAAGTATAGGTTTTATCACCTTTTTTATATCCATCTTTATTACCATTTCAAATTATTAATTTTTCATAAACTTCAAGCCCACAAATTGCGAATTATTATCAATAATAACTCAAAACTTACCTTTACTTAACCTTACAAATCGTTTTTTTAGAAAAAAAGATTAGTTATTATTGTTGATATTTGTAAACCTATAGATCACGCTAATAATAAAGGCATTTCTTTGACAATTACAAATTTTGACTAATGAACAAACTGATTACGCTTATTCTTATCGCCTTTATAGGGTTCTATTTTACTACCCAATCTCAAACGAATATCTGGGATGAAAATCCAACCGACTCACAACAGGAACTGGACAGCTTGCTAACCATTTTACCCACCTCAAAAAAAATAAATAAAACGCCTATCTTAAATAGGATTGCTGAAATATACTGGGTTGTCAATCCTGATAAAACTATAGAATATGGAACGGAAGCTTTAAAATTAGCAATTGAGTTTAAAGATAGAGATCAGGAAGGATTAGCCCTAATAAATTTGTGTCAAGGCTATTTGTTTAATGATATTTATGATAAAGCCTTGCAATTTGGATTACAATCCTTAGAAATCAGAAAAGCAATTGGAAATGATTACGATCTCGCCTTCACTCTGCGCACATTGGGCTGGCTGTATTATGACATTGGCTATTTTGATAAAGCTTTAGAATATCACACGGAAACCTTAAGAATCCATGAGAAGATTGGCGACAAACAACGCATTGCCTACAGTTACAATAGTATCGGCTTAATTTATGAGAGTAAAGATGACTGTAATTTGGCCTTATCGTTTTTCAAAAGATCTTTAGAACTCATCAAAGATTCCAATAATAAGGACCGGATTGCAGAAACTATGAAAAACATGGGCATCTGCTATCGTAAAATTAATGAACTCGATTTAGCCAATACGTTCCTAGAGTCGGCATTGGAGATTACCACCGAAATTAAATACGAACACAAAAAAGTTGATATCCTCCATGAGCTCGCCCTCGTATATCTGAAACTTAAAAATTATGAGGCCTGCTTTGCATTGTTAGAAGAATCTAGAAACATTATCGAAACCCTAAGCAACAACAAGGAGTTGATTATAGAGAATGACAAAATTATGTCAGATTACTATTTGGCAAAAGAGAACTACAAAGAGGCCTTCAACTATTACATGAAATACACCCAAGGCATTTCCGAGGTGTTTTCAAGTAATAAAAGCGAAAAGTTGGCTGAAATGCGCATTTTGTATGAGGCGGAACGACGCGAGTCCGAAATTAAATTACTGGAACAAGAACGTAATTTAGAAGCCCAAAAAAGGAATTATTTATTGATTGGTGTTTTATTATTGGCAATTATAGCTATGCTAGTGATTGTAGGACTATGGAATAATATTAAAAAGAAAAAAGCAATCTACTTGCAAAGTCACAAGCTTTCCAAAGAGAAACTAAAAACCCAAGCGCTAGAACGCGAAAACCTCGAACACAAACTAGAGTTTCGAATGACCGAACTGACCAATTTGGCTTTGTTTATTTCTCAAAGAACAACGATTTATAAGGATCTGACGAAGTCTTTAAAAGATCTCAAATTCACCGATTTGAATGAACTCAAAAAGAACATCGAGGCGCTTATCAAAGAATACACCTTTAAGTTTGATTTCAATGAAGATATTCAACGATTCCATTCCAATATCGAAAATCTACAAAGCGATTTCTTATATAAACTGAAAGAAAGATTTCCCAAATTAACAGATAAAGATGTTCAGTTGGCCGTTCAAGTTAAACTCAAATTAAGCTCCAAAGAGATCGCAAACATCAATAACATCTCTGTAAATTCAGTTGAAATAGGAAGACACCGATTAAGGAAAAAATTAGGTCTAGACAGTAAAGATAACTTGGTCAGTTTCCTGGAAGATATCTAAGTCACAAAGTAATTTCTGGCATCTTCATATAAAAACAAAATTTATAAAGACCCTTCCGCTCTGGCTATTTAGTCCTATCAGCAATTTCACATTTTATTTGAAGATTTAACACCTAACCATTACAAACACTACTATTTTAATAGAATGTAAAGGTCAAGTAAAGGTGTTTTTTCATGTTTTATCTCAAAATAATTTAATATTTGGAAGCCTTAAACTTAAGTTAAAATCGAGTTTCAAGCTAACTAACAAATAAATTATTAAGATGAAAAACAAAAAATCAAAAAATGAAAAGCATACTTTAAACGGTCTGTTTTTATTGCTTTTTATGTTTGTGTCTTTTGGATTTGTGACAAATTCATATGCGCAAAGCATTATTGTAAAAGGAACTATTGTAGATAATTCTGGATTTCCAGTTCCTGGAGCAACTATTATCATTAAAAGTAACCCAAGTGTGGGCACCCAATCTGACTTTGACGGAAACTACACTATTGAAGTTCCAAACAGCCAAACCGTATTAGTTTACAGTTTTATGGGTTTTGCTACTAAAGAAATTACGGTAGGCAACCAATCCACTATCAATCTTACTTTACAAGAAAGCGCTGAAGATTTAGACGAAGTCGTTATTGTTGGTTACGGCACCCAAAAGAAAAGTGATGTTACTGGAGCCATAAGCTCTGTTAAAAGCGAAGATCTGAACAAAGTCGTTACCACAAATCCTGTTGATGCCCTACAAGGTAGAGTTGCCGGAGTTACAGTAACCTCTTCATCGGGAAGCCCGGGAGCAACCTCCGATATTACCATTAGAGGTATCGGAAGTTTTGGAAATAACCAACCCCTTTATATTGTGGATGGCGTGCAAGCAGATCCCTATTTTCTTAATGCCAATGATATTGCATCCATAGAAGTGTTAAAAGATGCTGCTTCTGGCGCCATTTATGGGACAAGAGCTGCCAATGGCGTCATTATTATAACCACTAAAAAAGGCAAATCAGGTAAGGCAAAAATCGAAATTGAAAGCTCCATCAGCTCCAATACCCCAAGAGAAGAGATGAAATTATTAGATGCCAACGGTTACGTTTCTGTACATAAACAAATGTATGAAAATGCAGGTGTAAGCTTACCGCAATATGTTCAAAACCCTCCAAATGTTAACACCGATTGGATTGATGAAACCCACCGCACTGGACAATTAAATTTACTGAACCTTCGCGTCAGCGGCGCATCAGATAATATCAACTATAGTGTAGCAGGTAGCTACGCTGACGAAAAAGGAATTCTTATTGGCTCTGGATTTACTAAAAAAGGCATCAATGCCAATATGGGCATTACCAGAGGGAAACTAAAAATCAACACTGGTTTAAATTACACAGAGACCAATCAAGAAGATTATAAGTTTTCATTGCGCGAAACTTACTTTATATCGCCATTAATTCCGGTATATGATGCCTCCAAACCATCAGGCTATGGTTACAGAACTGGCGATTTGCCAGACCACCGCAATCCTGTAGGGGAAGCTAACATTCTTAATGGCTACACTAAGCTGAAGTATTTCTTAGGAAATGTGAGCTTCAACTACGAAATAATTAAAGGATTAAATGCCAACGCCAATTACTCTTTATCTAATACAGATAATTATACTTATGCCTTCCACCCTGCATTTAAAGTAAGGGATATTGATGACAATCCTCAAAATGAGTTTGCGTATGTGTCTGAGCATAACAGAGAATTTAGAAGGCTAAATCAAGATTATACGCTGAATTACAAATTTGACATTGAGAAACATTCCATAAATCTATTGGCAGGTTATCAAAGAATTTCTGAGCCCTTCAAAGAAACTTTTGTACAGGCAGAAGGTTATAAGTTTGATGACGAAGGCAATAAAGTACCGGCTACCATACTCGATCCGAGATTTAATACGTTAAATGCGTTTAGCGATGGTACTTTTTCCGCACAAGGCACTAATGCACAATACGCTTTAGTTTCGCAATTTGGTAGAATTAATTATGCATATAATGATCGCTATTTATTACAAGCAAGTATCCGTAGGGATGGGAGTTCAAAATTTGGAAAGAACAAGCAATATGGAACGTTTCCATCGTTCGCACTTGGATGGAAAATAACAGATGAAGATTTCATGAAAAATCAAGAGATTTTCAACTTTCTAAAACTGCGCTATAGCTGGGGTCAGGCAGGAAATGATAGTGCCTTAGGTTATTTTGACTATATCGCGCTCATATCTCAAGGAAAAAGTAGAAGTAATGGCGGTTACGTGTTTGGAAGTCCACAGAACTCTTATTTAGGAAGTATTGCTCGCGATTTGCAGAATGATAATTTAAAATGGGAAACAAACACCTCTTCAAATTTTGGTATTGACTTTGCCACTTTTAAAAACAAATTAAAGGGTTCCGTCAACTATTACAAAACCACTACCGAAGATTTGCTGATTATCAAGGAAGTTGCCCCATCCAGCGGTGTCAACCCTCCCGTTGTAAATGTGGGAGAATTTAAGAATAAAGGTTTGGAGTTTGAATTGGGATACACCAATAAGAACGGCGAATTCAATTATTCGGCTTTCACAACCTTTACGACTGTAAATAGTGAAGTGACACGATTAAGCAACGCTAATCAAAACTTGTACGGTATTGGATTATTATTTGGATCAGACCATTTTGTCAATCAAACGCGTATAGGTTATGAGCCAGGTGCTTATTTTTTACCAGTAGCCGATGGTATTTTCCAAACGCAAGCTGAAGTAGATGCCCATGGCGCGCAACCAGACGCCGCTCCCGGAGACATTAGATTTGTTGACCAAAATGGTGATGGTGAAATCGATTCAAAGGATGAAACCTACCAAGGAACAGCCATTCCGAAATATGAGTATAGTTTAAGTTTATCGGCCGATTATAAAGGTTTTGATTTCAACATATTCTTCCAAGGTGTTGGTGGTAACAAAATATACAATGGTAATGACTTCAGATTATTGAGCTTAGATACTGGAAGAAATTTTAGAGCCGAAGCGGTAAATGCATGGACACCCTCAAATACCAATACAGATATCCCGAGAGCCATATTGGGCGACCCTAATAGAAATAGTAGAGCGTCAACCCGATTTTTAGAAAAAGGTGATTATTTGAGAATTAAAACGATCCAATTAGGATATTCCTTACCTGCAAATGTTCTAGAAACGTTAGCGGTTGACAAATTCCGCGTTTACCTTACAGGTCAAAACTTATTCACCTTTACTAATTACAGCGGCTTAGACCCTGAAGTTGGCGGAAGTGTATTATCAAGAGGTATTGATATTAATTTATATCCGAAATATAAGTCTCTAATTTTTGGAGTCCAATTTGGATTTTAACAATAACTAAAAAGAACAAAATGAAAAACATATATAAACTAGTTATAGTTGCTTTAACCTTGTCGCTATCAACATCATGTAACGATGATGAGTTTTTAGAGCAAACACCGCCCGACCAATTGACCTCATCCAATTTTTGGAGAAATGCCGAAGATGCACAATCGGGTTTAGTGGCGGCTTATTCAGAATTGGAATCCAGAAGTAATTTTTGGGATGGCTGGCAAGAAGGACGTCCGGTCGTAGAATATTTCAGATCGGATTATGCATTACCAGGGCCAGATGCCAGTAATTATTCCCACTGGATGTCTATCTTCAACTTCAATTACACTAATGGCCATACCTTTTTAGATGTGATATGGACCACAAATTATAAAGGATTGAATTTTTCCAATCAAGTTATTACCAAAGTTGGAGAGATGACTTCTGATCAAATTTCAGATGCTGAAAAACAACAAATCATTGGAGAAGCGACGTTTTTAAGAGCTTACTATCATTTCAAATTACTAACACTTTATGAGCAGATCATTTTAAGAACAGAATTAATTTCCAATGAAACTTTAGACAAACCTTTATCCTCGCGACCAGAAGCTTGGGAAGTCATCATTAGCGATTTCAAACAAGCTGCAGAGATGCTAAAAACAGTTGAAAACACTGAACCAGGAAGAGCCACTAAAGGTGCAGCTTTGGCCTATTTGGGAAAAGCTTATATGTATAAAGCTGGAGACGCCACCTCAGCAGAAGCTAATGATTTTGACAATGCCGTACTGGCGTTTAAATCCATTGTTGATGGATCTGCTGGAACGTATGCTTTAGAGTCTGATTATTTAAGTTTATTTAATGGCGAAAATGAAAATAATAGCGAATCCATTTTTGAACTTCAGTTTAAAACTGCAGATGCCACATCAAACAACTCCACAAGATTACATGCTTTTGTAGGCGATTGGTCCATTGGCGGATGGGGCGGCATTGCAGCCACGATGAGTGTGGTCAATGAAATGAAAAAAGAAGGCAAGATTGCCAGCAATGGACTATATGACAACAGACTTTATGGCTCGCTTTATTTTAAAGACCCATTTTATAATAACACAAGCACCAAACAAATGCAAGGCAGCACATGGGATGTCCTCATGAATGAGACATACGGAGACACCAATGATAATGCAGCCTACTTCAGAAAATGGTTGCCAAATTATGTTTCTAACAATAGTTATGTTGGTGTTAATGTGGTATTAATGCGCTATGCTGACGTACTACTGATGTATGCCGAAGCTTTAAACGAAACCGGTGCAACAGCTCAAGCGATCCCATTCATTAATAAGGTAAGAGAAGTCCATGGCTATATGCCTCCAATAACGGCCACCTCGAAAGCAGATGTTAAAACTCAAATCATTCATGAACGAACCATGGAGTTGACTTTAGAATCGGTTCGATTCTTTGATTTACGCCGATGGGGACTATTAGACCAAGCCATGCAAGCTGCAGGGCGAACTAATTTCAATGCGGCATCACATGCTTATTTGCCAATACCATTATCTGAGATTCAAACCAATTCACAAATCAAGTAAATCATTTAATTTTACTTGAATTAGCCAAAAAGAGCTGTCATTGATAAAATGGCAGCTCTTTTCATATAATAAAGCATCACTTTTTTATCAGATCATAAATCTTCATTTTCAGCCCTTGAAATAATTTAATCGGATACTCTAAAGCATCATGACATAAATAGTATTAAGTTGTGGAGCTGTCCTATTTTCATGATAATTCAGATTACTGAAAACATCTTTTCTTTAGATATATTATCATTGTTATCCGATTAAAGCTGTGTTGATCTACTAAGAAGAGTAATAAATAAAGGTCTTTCAATGTTTTTGACCCTCAACCTGCCTCATTTCGAGTTTTTTGAAAACTACTGTTAAAACATCATAACCCATTCTAATTATGAGCTTCACAGCCCTTATTTTCAATTAATTACGTGTTTAGTCTTTATTCTTGGTTCTATCTGCGAAGAGGTGGTTACTGAGCTTGTCGAAGTGTCTTAATTCTTTTCCGGACAATAGTGATATATTATACAAACATTGTCTTTTTATGGGATAGGGCAATTTGTCGCACCTCAAAACCAAGTAGGGCATTTTGAGGTTAATTATAAAAGAAATCGAAAGATGCCTTTAATATTATCTCCAATTGCTCAAAATATTTGCATAATGTTTAAAAACAAATACCCTCCGAGCAGAATCTTCTTAATGCACTTGATTTGGTACACTGTCAAAAATCAAACAAATGCGGAAACGACTAATTAATGAAGACAGTAAAATGGAAGGGAAGAACACAGAAGTGAATTAGACTGACGAGAACAATTCGATTGCCTTAGCTTTACTTACTCCATTAGACAGGAAGGATTATCCACTCCATAGGCAGAGATATAAGTCACTTAGATAATGTTATTCTGATTGATATTAAAAAATTAGTTATAATTTCTCATAGAATTTCCATTTTGTTTTAAAGTCTTTCTTTATGTCCTGATTTGTTAAAATAGCTCTGACCATTTCAACGGGCATTGCGTTTAATTGCAAAACAGAATCATTAAATTCCTTTATTGACATGTTTCCATTATCCACTAATTCTTTTTTCATTGCCCAAAACTGAAGGCCACCAACCATATAGGCTAGTTGATATAATGGACTATAAGTAGAAGCAAAAGAACGTCTTACTTCCGCAGTCGCATTCGCTCTTTCAAAATTCACCCTATCTACAAGAAAATCGATACATTCCTGAGGTGTCCAGTTACCCAAATGATAATTAAGTGAAAAAACGATTCTCGCACTTCGATGCATGCGCCAGAACAACATGCCTATTTTATCTTCAGGCGATTCAGGAAACTTCATATCGTACAATAAAAACTCCCAATATAATGCATTTCCCTCAAGCCAAAATGGGGTATGGAAATTACGATAAGCTCTATTCCGATTGTTCATATATCCTTGAAGATGATGTCCGGCAATAGATTCATGATGTACGGTAGCTCTTGAAAAATGGGGGTTATTCCCGCGCATACTCATCATGCGATCTTCAATTTCCATCGTATTTGTTGGATATGAAACCAAAATTGATGTTCCCCCCAAAAAGAAAGGTGCAATTAGTTGCCGTTCCGGAGACATCATTTGGATACCCCAAACCTCTTCTGCCAAAGACGGAATAGTCAAAAGGTCATGATCTCTGATAAATTTAATAGATTCCTCGAAAAGTCTGATTATCATCTCAGGCTGATCACCAGGAGATACGTAAGTTTCCTTAACTTTCTCCGAAGCAGCCTTCCAATCATCTCCAAATCCAAGATCTTTCGAAGCTTTTAAAATTTCCTTTTGACTCCAATCCAATTCAATATTGGCGATTTTTATTAATTCTTCCGGAGAATATGGGATATAATTATAATTGAGGCTTTTTGTCAATTCTTCTTTTCCGACTGGCTTACCAGCTATTCCACTACCATCCTGTAAAAATTGTGGACTACTCATTTTTTCTTCAAACTTTGAAGCATAGTTATCTAGAGTTTCATCCAAATTCTCATAGGGTATAGGAATCCACCAAGAAAACAGAGGATCGTATCCATTATAAAAATCATAAACACTTTTTAAAGCCTTCTTTACATCCTTTACGATTTGTTTTCCTGTATGAATGTTAGAAAGCGTGAAATCTTTTTCTTTTTCCAGATCCAAGCTTAAGTTCTTAATTTGCTTATTCATTGCAGCCAATTCTAAAGCTAATTTTTGTGCATCTAATTTAGTGCCCCGACGTCTTAATTTTTCTGTTTCAAAAATTTTAGAAGCAAATGGAAACCACTTCTCTACTTTATTATACTCTTGACTAGCTACATCCGATAGTCTTATATTTTCATTTAAATCCCTTTTAAAAAGCACATAATCAACCTTACATTCTTGAGGCAAAGCTTCAAAATCGATCTTATCCAATTTTTTTAAATAATCGTTATAGAGCTTTTTATATCTTTCTCGATATTCTGGTGAAGAATGAATAATGTAAGCTATTGCTAAAGATTTATAATCCTCTCGATAATTGATCATTAAATCGGGCATTTCAGCGCACGGGACAAATAGGATACCATTCACTAATGGCTCCTCATAAATCTGAGCGTTGAGAGACATAAAAGGCGACAAAACAATTATAGCAAATAAGGTATTCAGTTTAGCTTTCATTACATTTTAATTTTCATGTTTAATTAATTGACGATCATCATTAAATACTCTAATATTTAAAATGTTAGAATAATCTTTTATTGAATTAAAAGTCAAATCGTGGTTACTTAGTATTACATAAAGACTCTGTTCAACAATATTCTTTAATTGCTTCAATTTCAAGAATCAACTCCTTATTATTTCTTAAACAAATTATAATAATGTGTGGCAGCAGCTAAGTCTTCCAGGGCATGTCCTACAGATTTAAATAAAGTAATCTGTTTATCATCACTTCTCCCTGTATGTTTATTGGTGGCCATTAAAAACAAGTCCGCTTTGATGTCTTTTTCAGTCAAGATCCCAGTCTTTAACGGAATAACAATATCACCACTTTCTTTTAATCCACCGGCATAAGTATCCACAAACACCTCAGATTTTCTTATGGCATCATCATCAGCTTCTCGCATATCAGTTCGATAAGCACCAACCAAATCAACATGTTGACCAGGTCTGAGGTACTGGCCCAAAACAAGTGGTGTTGACGAAAGGGTAGCAGAGGAAATGATATCCACTTCACTAATTTTATCTTCAATATTTTTTATAGGCGTTATTTTGAAATCCTCCTCACTTAATCCCTCACAAATAGCCTTCGCTTTATCGAAATTTCTTCCCCAAACATAAACTTGTTCTAGAGGTCTTACACTGGCATGAGCCTTGATAAGATTTGGAGATAGCGCCCCAGTTCCAATCATTAATAAAGATTTGGAATCCCTTCTACTCAAATACTTTGAAGCTAAAGCTGATGCTGCAGCAGTACGTTTTACTGTTAGACTTTTCGCCTCTATGATCGCTTTGATAGAACCTTTTAAGGCATCTAAATAAATATAAATGGCTTGAATGGCAGGTAAATCAAACTTTCCGTTCGCAGGACTAACCGTCGCTATTTTCACCCCGGCTTCCTTGCCCGGATTCCAAGCGGGCATTAATAATAAAGTCGATTCCAAACCAACTTCCGGATTAGGGAAGTCATGATGATGTCGCATTGGTACCAAAAGCTCTTTATTTGCAAACATTTTTTCTAGGTCAGCAATTAAATTTGGGAAATCAGTGTTTTTCTCAACAAAATCGGCATCTATTTGAACTATATTTTTCATAAACTTTATGGATATAAGGTTAATAATAATGTTTTACACATCTGAATCGAATAAACCATATATTCTAAATGCCCACTTAGGACTTCTGTAACTAAAGAAACAAATACATTTAAAACAGAAAGCAAAGAAATCTCATTAACTAAAGACAAATAGTTATTGAGATTCCTGGATTCATTCTATTTAATTTTAAATAATAAATACTAATTAAAGGATAGGCCTACTAGAGATTTTTGTAATCTGGTAAAGTAGGCCTTTTAGACTATCCTCAAATGTCTTTATAGCATATTTTTTTCGTTTCCGATTAACGGTAAACGTGGTGCTCGTACATTTTTAAGTACCCTTACCTGTATAAACCTCAATACAGATTATTAGCTTCGATTTAATGATCAATGCCAAATATTAAGTAAATGATTGACCTACTAGAGATTTTTGTAATCTGGTAAAGTAGGCCTGGTTTTTAGGCTATCCTCAATTGTTTTTATGGCATATTTTCTTTCTTCTCCGTTGAGCGGTAAACGTGGTGCACGTACATTTTCAGTACCGAGACCTGTATAAACCTCAGCCAATTTTATGTTTTGCACTAATTCTGGAACAATATCCAATTCGAATAAAGGCATAAACCATCTATGAATGTCTAAGGCTTCCTTAATACGACCAGCTTTAATCAACTCGTACATGGCAACGGTTTCTTCAGGAAACGCACAGACTAATCCGGCCACCCAACCATCAGCTCCAAGCACCATACTTTCAAAAGCGATGGTATCCACTCCTGTCATAATTTTTAACCGATCACCAAAACGATTTTTTATTCTGGTGATATTCATCGTATCGCGTGTTGACTCTTTTACCGCTTGTATAGTGTCATGTTTTAATAACTCATCAAACATTTTATGGGTGATTTCAATTTTATAATCCACAGGATTATTGTACACCATTATTGGTAAAGAGGTGTTTTTAGCAACCGAGTTAAAAAACTCCAAAGTCTCTCTATCTGTAGACTTATAGCGCATTGGGGGCAACATCATTAAGCCTGATGCACCGTCTTCTTCAGCCATATTTGCAGCCTTTACCGCATTTTTTGTAGACTGCTCCGCCAGCGTTATCATGACAGGCACTTTCCCATTAACCAACTCTACGGTCGTTTTCGTTAAACTGCGTTTCTCCGCTTCCGACAAAGTACTCGCTTCACCTAAAGTACCTCCCAAAACAATGCCGTGAACACCAGCATTAAGTTGCGCTTTAAGATTGGTTTCAAACATTGCAAAATCTAAAGTATCGTCATCATTAAATTTTGTTGTGACTGCTGGCATAATGCCTTCCCATTTTACGGTCATAAATTTTAGTATTATTAATGTTAATGTATAATAACAAAGCTAATTAAGAAAGACATTGAGGGATAGTGCTTATTTATCAAGTGCTAATACTATATTGTCCTTCATGTCAGAAATAATGTTTTTTATGAGTAGTTTTGAGGCCGACTCACAACCCAATCTCATTATTAATAATTTTTAGAAAAAATCACAACAGACTCCTATTGTAGAAACCAGTCTGTTCAAAAATCATATATAAAATCAGACCTAATGAAAGTCCTGCCATTTAAAATACCAAAACCAGAACATGATGCTTTAGTTTATCAAGAAGATATAGGCGAATTATTCTATGACCAATTACACCAACATGAAGAGATTCAGGTGAGTTATGTTATTAAAGGTGAGGGTAAGCTAATTGTTGGAGACACCATCAATTTCTATAAACCCAATGATATTTTGGTCATTGGAGGCTATTTGCCACATCTACTTAAAAGTGACACCAGCGTTCATAAGCAATCGAAAATGTTAAGTTTGTTCTTTAACAAAAACTCCTTTGGTGAAAAATTTTTCGAATTGGAAGAGACTAAGGCTTTACAATCGTTCTTCACGAGAGCAACACATGGCTTTAAAGTGATTTCAGATAAGGAAGAAATAGAGAAGTTATTTTTAAAGTTGCGCTCTTCCGAGAAACTTGATCAGTTCTTAATTTTGTTGGAAGTTTTAAAGTTGGCATCTAATAGTGAATACAAAAGCTTGTCTTCTTTTATTTATGAAAAACAATATTCAGACTATGAAGGAAATCGAATGCGTAATATATTTGAATTCACGATGAGCAACTTCAACACTAACATTTCTTTAGAAGCGGTTTCTGAGAAGGCCAACATGACAAAAAACGCCTTTTGCAAGTACTTTAAAAAACGGACAAATAAAACGTATTTCCAGTTTTTAACCGAACTACGTGTCGAACATGCCACTAAGTTATTATTATCAAAGGATAAATACACCATTGCCGAAATAGCCTATGAATCGGGGTTCAAAAACATATCTAATTTCAATAGACAATTTAAAGAAATAAAGAAAAACACTCCTTCCGATTTTAGAAAAGACAAATCTTAATCTTTTATTGATTTTATTAGCTTATCGGTAAGGACTCCAGTGTTTTGAAACATTTGAGTTAGAAGTTTACAAATTGAAAATGAGCTGCTGCCAAAACATCACCCCTCACTATCAACCACTAAAAAAGAGCATCTCAATCAATTATAAACTTCTATGAATTAGAGAAAAGTATAATTTCAATTGAAATGCTCGATCTGTGCTACTGTCCTTGAGTCAACAAAGACTTAAATTTATACTCCGAACGGATTCTCGATAGACTGCATAGGTTCTGTGAACCATTTTGGTCCCTGATTCGTCATATATATATGGTCTTCATGTCGAATTCCAAATTGGTCTGGCACACATAGCATAGGCTCTACACTAAAACACATGCCTGGCTCTAAAACTGTCTCTTCATTTCTAACCACATAAGGCCATTCGTGAATATCCAATCCAATACCATGCCCTGTACGATGAGGCAGCCCTGGCAAATCATAATCAGGTCCAAGACCGTGCGCTTCTATAACCACCCTTGAAGCATCATCTATAGATGAAAAAGTGTTTCCTAACTGGGCGGCTCTAAAGGCTGCCAATTGGGTTTCTTTTTCTACATTCCAAATACGTCTTTGCAATTCGTTAATTGCACCAAACACATAGGTGCGCGTAATATCAGAGAGATAACCATGCAATTGACAACCAGTATCTATTAACACAACTTCTCCGTCTTCCAAATTCTTAGGAGCCTTTACGCCATGCGGAAAAGAGCTATCCACACCAAACAACACAATGCAAAAATAAGACCCTGAAGAAACCCCATAACGCTTATGTGCTTCGTGAATAAAATCGGTTACTTCTTTAGCGCTTATACCAACATGTAGGATTCTAGCAACAGCTTTCTGTACTTCTAATGTAATGTTCATGGCATGCTGAATGATAGCAATTTCAGCTTCAGATTTCACCATTCTGCAACCTGCAGTTATAGGTTTAGCGTTAACAAGTTCAAATTTCGAATTTGCTTTTGCAATACCATCGCTAATAAAAAAAGGCGTGCTCTCATCAATAAAAACGGTACCATTATTCACACCATTTTCAGAGCATACCTGAGCCAATAATTGATAAGGACTTTCGTGTTCTTCCCAACAATGGATTGTCCCTTCCACCTCCATAAAATCTAAAATTGTTCCTTCTTCAAATTTAGGAGCGATATAGTGCAAACTTCCATTTGGAAATAGCAACGCACCAACCAAACGTTCGCTGGAATTCCATTTGGTTCCTGTAAAATAGTACAGATTTGTCCCGGCATGTAAATACATCACTTGCCCTTTTTGATCTTGCATTAATTTACAAGCTTTCTCAATGCGCGAATAAAACTCGCTTTTTTGTATTGGTTCTACTAAATGTGCATTTGGTACAATAGCACTTAATTCGGCTTCAATTGTACTCCTACCGATTCCATTTGTTTTCATGTTTTCTTGAATTTTAAAAGGTTCTATCGGGATTAAATGGGGCTAGATTTAATGAGGTTTCTTTATTTGAAATGACCTCTGAAACCAATTTCCCAGTAGCAGAGCCCATCCCCCAGCCCATCATGGCATGTCCTGTTGCTATAGTTAGGTTAAGACACTTCTTTGACCTTCCTATATAAGGCAAGCCGTCAGGTGATACCGGTCGCAACCCCGCCTGTACATTATCCTTTTCCTCCTGATTTAATAGGATTCCAGGATAATAGTTGGTTACGGCATTGGCAATGGCATCAACTCTTGCTGCATTAATATCATGATTAATCCCTGCTATTTCCATTGTCCCCGCAAATCGTGTGAACCCATTCATTGGTGTAACCGCTACTTTTGCTTCGGACAATATGGCTGGAATGGATATCCCCGTATCTTGATTTGTATTCATTCGATACCCTTTTCCAGCTTGTAATAACAATTGCAAAGATAGTTTTTTACCTAATAATGCACTCCAAGAACCTGCAGCAAGAACGAACTCATCGGCTTGATAGTTTTTTCTGTTGGTTTTAATAGAGGTGATATTTCCTTTTTCCAATTCGATATCAGTCACCTTTTCATTGGTAAAAAATTCAACTCCAGAGCCTTTTAGATAGGTTTTCATATCGGTCATAAACTCTTGTGGGGTCATATGCGAATCACATTTAAAATAAGTAGCGCCCATTATATTAAATGATACATTAGGTTGCAATTGTTTCAAATCCTCGAGACTGATTTCTGAAGCTTCTAATCCAATTTGGCGCGCTAAATCTGCTACTTTAATTTCTTCTTCGAGCATCTTTTCAGATTGGCACAACATCAACAATCCCTTTTTTTCGTATTGAAATTGAAAATTTTCATCTTCCTTTAAACTACGATACAGTTCTTGGCTTAATAGGGTAATGTCTCTAATTATTGGAATGGATTTGTTCACATGTTTCGCCGTACAGGATTTATTGAAGGCTAGGGTCCATTTTAAAAAATCAGCATCCAATCGTGGTTTAATATACAATGGACTGGATTTATTAAACATCCATTTAATTCCCTGTTTCATTACTCCGGGAGCTGCTAAGGGGAGAAAATGGCTAGGCGATAAAAAGCCGGCATTAACGTAGGAGGCGCCCGCATCTAAATTGGATTGATCTATAATAGATACTTTATGACCTTCCTTGTGAAGATAATAAGCAGAACATAAACCGATAATTCCGCCGCCAATAATAATAACTTCCTTGTTCATTTATTCTAAATTAAAATCCCAAATCGGCTTTACGCCCAATAGATGTTCTACAAAATAGTTCCATTGTCTTTTCATAAAATATGACCGCGCTTTACCTTCAAAACCATGACTCTGACTTGGCAAGATCAACATATCAAAATCCCTATCTGCATTTACCAAAGCCTCGGCCAATTTGAAGGTTGCTGAAGGGTTTACATTTTCATCAATCCCCCCATGAACCAATAAGAGTTTTCCTTTTAAATTCTTTGCATTTGTGATATTTGATACCTTCTCATAGGTTTCATCAACTGGCCATCCTTGGTACATCTCAGGCCACCACACTTTTTCCATTCTAAAATCATGATCAGCTGCGCTTGCAACCCCAACCTTAAAAAAGTCTGGAAAGCCTAACATGGCTCTTCCCGTATCGTAACCACCAGCGGAATGTCCAAAAATCCCCACCCTTTCAGTATCAACCCAACTGAATTTTTCGCCTAAATATTTGATTGCCAAAACATGGTCTTCTAAGTTGTTTTCCATGTTCTTATAAGAATGGTCATGAAAGGCCTTCGATCGTCCCGAAGTTCCTAAACCATCCATTTGCATAACGATAAAACCTAATTCCGATAATGCCTGATTGGAAAATGCCACATCAAAAGATTTCGGAAACCTTTGCGTATGCGGTCCGGTGTAAGTAGCATCAATTAAAGGATAGGATTTTGAGGCGTCAAAATTTGTAGGTTTCCATAACGCTCCGTAAATGGTCGTTTTATTATCCTTAGCGAGAAGTTGAAATACTTCTGGCGAATTCCATCCTTTTGCCGCCACATGAGCGATATCCGCCGCCGACAATTGCGTTATGATTCTACCTGTTTTCGAAGCTCTTAAAACAGTTTTTGTTGGCATGTTTACGGTGGAATAATTGTCAACAAAATATTTGCCATCTTTTGAAAACGACACTCTATGATGTGTGTTTTCTGGAGTCAATAATGTCATTTTCCCTTTTAAGGCAACTTTATATAACTGTTGATGATATGGATTGTTTCCAATTTCTTTCCCCGAGGCCAAAACATAAATGTCACCAGAAGATTTATCAATGAAACTGATGTCGTTAACGTAAAAATCTCCTTTGGTAAGTGCCGAAATTTCATAAGTTTTTAAATCCACACTATATAATTGCCTCCAACCACTTCTTTCCGAAAGAAAAATTAATTTCCCTTTCTCTTCTAAAGTAAAATATGTGAAATTATCAATATTAGTTGGACTTGTTTCTTCAATTAATGTTCGCTCTGTATGGGCGTTTAAATCGACAGTTTTTACATATTCCTTTTTGTAACCACGTTCAATATAATTTGCATAGAAAACACCAGATTTATCCGACCATTTAATGGAGAACCGATTCAAATGGGTGAATTCTGGGAAATTCGTTTTTTGCTCTTTTTTAGTATCTATATTGTAAAAAATGGCCCTTTCCTTTACCAGGGTTGTATCTCCTGGCGATCCTCTATAATAGGAAAGTAACTTTGGTTTGTATAAAGAATCTTGACTCCAATCGAGCAGATACATTTTTTCGGCAATACTTAAATCAATTCGTTTGGTTGACAACCATTTGGAATCTGGAGACCAGTTAACGGCAAAACGTCTTGGACGCTCTCCATTTTCACCTTCTATGATATCATACCAGCCATAATAAGTTCCATACTCATAGCCCTTCTTACCATCAAAACTTAATTGGTGAACTTCATTTGATTCAGTAGATTTTATATAAAGATTATAATCTTCCGTATAAGCGATCCATTTACCATTAGGCGATTTACTTTCAAATGGCGTCTCCGCCACTTTACTTTCTTCCTTAATCTGAAGGCTGTAATTTTCTAAATTCAAAACATAAGCCTTGCCCAGACTCAGAAAAGACAAATGTTTTTCGTCATCATACTCAATGTTCCGAAGTGAAAAATCCGTCGGTTTAATTTCTTCTCCAAAGGTTTTTTGAAATGCTTCAGATAGCTTTCCATGGTCAAATAATGGTTTGACCTTATGTTCTTTGAAATCAACTGTTTTATAAACTTTTCCCTTTCCAGAATACTCGATAAACCACAGGCCTAAACCATTCTCAAACCAATTGACAGAGGTGTGGGTATTGAAAATTGTTTTATTGTTAAGATTATCATTTAAATAACTTACCGCTCTTCCATAATCTTCTTGGGTTAAATTTTGCGACTGTAATGGCGCTGATAATATCAGCAGAAAAAAAACATAATAAAAATACTTCATCTTATCTAATTTTTAAATGACCTGAAATCCAAATGCATACGGATCATCTTCATCAATAATAATAGTGTTATAGCCATACACTTTTGCCCAACCTTGCACACTTGGAATAATGGCTGGCTTTCCGTCTAATGTGGTCTCTTCAACCACTATCCCTACAAACTTACTACCTATAAAACTTTCGTGGATGAATTCCTCTCCTTTTTTCAAAGAACCTTTTGCATGGCGTTGGGCCATAACCGCGGAGGTACCTGTGCCGCAAGGACTTCTATCAATAGCTTTATCGCCATAAAAAACGGCGTTTTTTGCTGTAGACGTTGCATCCGTCGGTTTTCCTGTCCATAGTATATGTGATACATCCTTGATAGATTCATTTTCTGGATGTACAAACATATTCGGATATTTTTGATTGATCTTATCTCTCAAAACTTGAGAATATTGAATCAATTTACCCGCGGTAAAATTTTGTACTCCTGAAAAATTCTGCTGTGGATCTATAATGGCATAATAATTTCCGCCATAAGACACATCGAAAGTAAGTTGCCCCAATTCAGGACAGTCAATGGTTAAACCCTCGGCGGCTAAATAACTTTTAACGTTGGTTAAACGTACCCAATCCACTTTGTTTCCTGTTTTCTTATATTCAATTTCCACTAATCCTGCAGGCGCCTCCATGCGTATCCGTCCTGGAACCTTTGGCGTTATTAACCCTTCTTCAATCACTATGGTTATTGTGCCAATTGTACCATGTCCGCACATGGGCAAACAACCTGAGGTCTCAATAAATAAAATGGCAAAATCATTTTCGGGGTTATGGGGCGGATAAAGAATGCTCCCACTCATCATATCGTGCCCACGAGGCTCAAACATCAGGCCTTTACGAATCCAATCATATTCCTTTAAGAAATGTTGGCGTTTTTCACTCATCGTTTTTCCAACTAAATGAGGCCCGCCCTCTTTAATTACTCTTACTGGATTTCCGCAAGTATGTGCGTCAATACAAACAAATGTGTTTCTATTCATTGCTTTATTAACTTCATTAGGGTAAATTTTATAGTTTTGATTCTTAGTATTATTGGTCGCTACAATTCAGGACTTTTAGTCTTTCAGATCAGATCCTCGTTAGACCTCTATCGCTTTAAAGCGATTGGCAATAACTCATTAGGGAAAGACTGATAACTCACTGGTCGGACCCATCGTTTTATGGCGTTGGTTCCTACCGATGTAAATCTTGAATCGGTTGATGCTGGATATGGACCGCCGTGCTGCATTGATGGACACACCTCAACGCCTGTTGGGACGCCATTAAAAATGATTCGACCCACTCTATTTTCAAGCGCATCAATAACATCGTAAAGATGAACATAATCTTCTTTTTCGGCAATTATAGTTCCCGTTAATTGCCCGTCCAATCCATTAATAATTTCGATTAACTCCTCTTGATCTTTGGCCCTAACCACTAATGCAAATGGTCCAAATGCTTCAAGATGTAATTTCGGGTTTGCCAAAAACACTTTCCCTGAAACACTTGTTATTTGTGAAGGCGCTTCGTTCGCGTCGATAGTTTGCTCAACTTTCGCAACGACCACAGTTCCCGCTTGAGAAGACACAATATTTACATTTTCAACAAATGCTTTCTTTATGTCTGGATGCAACATATACTGCGGAGCAATAGCTATTGTTTTTTTAGCTAAATCGTTGATGAACTGTTGTGTTTTATCATCTTCAATAGTTAATAACAATCCAGGTTTGGTACAAAATTGTCCTGCCCCCGTAGTAATAGAGCCAGCAAAAGCTGTTGCAACAGCTTCAGACCTATTTTCTATGGCTTTTGAAGTTATAATTACAGGATTAATACTTCCCATCTCAGCAAAAACGGGAATTGGCACTTTACGTTGAGAGGCTATATCGAAAAGAGCCCTACCTCCTGAAATACTTCCCGTAAAGCCTACTGCTTTAACCTTATCGTGCTTTACTAATTTAACCCCAACCGTTCTTCCACGTCCCATAATATTTGAAAAAACGCCATTTGGCATTCCAGTTTTTTCCGCTGCTTTAATAATGGCCGAAGCCACTAACTCAGCAGTGCCTGAATGCATGGCATGTGCCTTAACAATAACTGGGCATCCGGCGGCCAATGCGCTCGCGGTATCTCCTCCTGCAGTCGAAAAAGCCAAAGGAAAATTACTTGCCGCAAACACCACTACTGGACCTAGTGGGATTAGTGTACGTCTTAAATCATCTTTAGGCATGGGCGCCCTTTCTGGCATTGCCTCGTCAATTGTGTTTTCTCTCCAATCTTCATTTTCTACCAAGTCTGCGAAAGCGCGCAATTGAAATATGGTTCTTCCACGTTCGCCAATCGCTCTGGCTTCTGGCAATCCGGATTCTGTAGTGTACGCATCAATCAATTCCTGATCCAAAGCCAATATCTCATCGGCAATAGCATTTAAAAACGCTGCTCTTTTCGCACCAGAAACTTTTCTGTAGATTTTAAATGCACCCCAAGCCAATTCAACAGCTTCATCAACCTCATCAGAAGTTGCTTCATAAAATGCTGTTGGATTTTGAATATTAAGCTTCGGATTTATGGTGTGATGTGTTTTATCACCACTGGCTTTTAACGTTTTTCCGATATAATTTTTTCCTGTTATCATTTGCAATGACTTTAAATTAACTGAATATCAATCACTTACACTCATATAGTGCACGAGTGTTTTATTGTATGGAATGTGATGAATTGAATACACCGAAATCCACCGCACGTGTTCACTAAACAAATATGTATTCAAAACCGATAAACATGTTCTGATAAAAACAAATTTAGAGGCATCACCCTGATTATAATAATAGGCTATTATCCACAACTAATACTATAATATCGTATTGTTAAAAATTTAACATATTCAGGATTAAAAAGTTGATTTATTTAAAAAAAATATATAATGTTTGTTAAATAAGAATTTAAAATATCAACATAATGGAAAGAAAATTAAATGGAATTTTTACCCTTTTATTAGTGGTGTTGGCGCAACTTACCTTTGCGCAGCAAAAAGCCGTTTCAGGAACCGTTACCGACGAAGAAGGCTTGCCTATGGTAGGTGTAACTGTACAAGTTCAAGGAACGAATTCAGGTACTTTAACCGATTTTGATGGTAACTTTACCATCCAGGCTTCTAAAGAACAAATTTTGATCTTTAAGTATGTAGGATTTGCAATGCAACAAATTACCGTTGGAAACTCAAGCAATGTAAATGTTACCATGTTAGTCGACACTGCAGCATTGGAGGAGGTAATTATAATGGGGTACATATCAAAACGAAAGGATGATATGACAGGTTCTGCAGTTCAATTAGGCTCAGAAGTATTACGACAGACAACCACTGTTTCTGTTGATCAGGCTTTACAGGGGAAAGTGGCTGGATTGAATGTGAGCACGACTTCGGGTACGCCTGGAGCTACTGCTGACATCCGTATCAGAGGAAGAAGCTCCATTACTGCGGGCAACAGCCCTCTTTATGTTATAGATGGCGTCCCAATCACGAATGAAAACGTGAGTGGTTCTGCTAGTGGATCGTCGCTGTCTGCTCTGGCAAGTTTGAATACTAACGATATTTCAAGTATAACAGTTCTTAAGGACGCTTCCTCAACTGCGGCTTATGGTGCACGTGGAGCAAATGGAGTTATAGTCATAACCACTAAAAATGGAGCAGCTGGAAAAACGACCTATAATGCAAGTTCATCTTTTGGTTATTCGAATGACGCGATAAAAGGACCGCAGGTTCTGACCGCAGCAGAAAGAGAAATGTTGTTTTATGAATCCCTCTATAATAGTTATGGGGCCAGTAATGGATTTACTAAGGGTGATGCAAAGCAATTTTACCTCAATAATTTAAATTCATTCGGAAACGATTATGTGGTTTGGAATGAGGCAGGAAGGCCTGAAGCCAATTGGGCAAAGGTAATTACCAATAGTAATGCACCTATTCAAGAACACAACCTTTCAGTCACTGGAGGCGGAGAAGATCATAATTTTTATGCCTCCGTTGGATATTTTGATCAAGAAGCCACAGTAATAGGTTCAGATTTTCAACGTGTTTCAGGATCATTAAACCTTACAAAGAAATTTAATGAGAAACTATCATTTAGCACTTCAAATACGGCATCACACAGTTACCAGGATGGCACTTTAGAAGGAAGCGCTTATTTCTCTTCTCCTCGTGCAGTTAAGTTTTTTATGCCGCCCACTTATGAACCCTATAATAAAGATGGGTCAATCAATCTTAATACAAATTTGCCAAACCCTTTGTGGGTTGCTGAAAATGATATTGATATCAACAGGCTCACCCGAATTCTTTCAAATAATTCTATAACCTGGCAGACTCCTGTTGAAAACTTATCCTTTAGCAGTAGAGCTTCTATCGATTATCGCATTACAAATTATAAAAGATACAGAAACCGAATATCCGGTGATGGCGCGGGCACCAATGGATATGGGTATCAATCGCACAATAGCTCTACCAGTTATGTGTTTCAAAACAGATTGGATTATAAATGGTTAACAGGTCCTCATTCTTTAGACTTTACCGTTTTACAGGAGTACCAAAAAAACAGAAGGTATTTGTTAGAAGCAGATGGAGAAGAATTTGGTACTGACGGATTATCAAATCTTGCGTCAGCAGGTTCTCCAACTCTTGCATCTTCTCAATTTACAGATTGGTCAGTTGCGTCTTATATGGGAACCGCTTCTTACTCTTTCGATAACACCTATGTGTTAAACGGAACTTATAGAAGAGAGGGAAATTCAAGATTCAGTCCTGAAAATCGATGGGGTGATTTTTATTCCGTTGGTGCTGCCTGGAACTTACATAGAGCCGCCTTTTTGGAAGACTATACAAATGTAAACATGCTGAAATTACGTGCTTCTTACGGCGTCACCGGTAATGCAAATATTGATTTAAATAAATATCAGGTTCTATTCGGATATAGCACTAATTACGGCGGTACTGCAGCTGCTTTCCCGTCACAATATGGAAATAGCGATTTAACTTGGGAAACGAGCCACACGCTTGATCTTGGCATCGATTTCGCCTTCTTGGAAAACAGATTGGATGGATCTATAGCCTATTACTCAAGAGAGTCTAAGAATCTTCTTTTAGATGTGCCATTATCTTTCACCACAGGGTTTAATCAACAAACCAGGAATATTGGCCGAATGAGCAATAAAGGGTTTGAAGCTGAATTGAGTTATGCTATTGTGAGATCAGAGGGTTTTAATTTAACCTTGGGAGGAAATATAGCAGTTAACAAGAATGAAGTCCTAGAATTGGCTAAAGATGCTGCCGGGAAGGACATCACCATTACCACCGTTACCCAACGCGTAGAAGTTGGTGAACCTGCATATGCCTGGTATATGCCAACATGGTCGGGAGTTAATCCTAATACCGGAGTTGATGAATGGTATCTTAATGGAAAGGACGGAGAAACAACTACCAACTTTAATCAGGCGGCAAAAGCTTTCCAGGGAGGAAGCGCACTTCCCGAGGTTACTGCTGGCCTAAATTTTCATGTAGATTATAAAGGTTTCTTTATTGACGCAAGCGGATTTTACCAAGGTGGTCATAAAGTTTATGAGTCTTGGCATTTATACACCCACCAAGGGAATGCCTATTCTCTTAATTTATATCAAGGCATAAACACGGTATTAGACAGATGGCAAAATCCAGGGGATGTTACAAGATATGCCAAAGTACAGAATAGTTATGAGCCATGGAGATACAACTCCAAATTTCTATTCGACGGAGCCTTTGCGAGACTAAGAAACCTAACTTTTGGTTATGATTTTTCTGATCAAATCAACAAGGCTGCGGGCATAAATAATGGAAGAATCTATATTCGTGGAACAAACTTGCTAACCTGGGTCAAGGATGATAACCTTGTATGGGACCCTGAGGTAAATGCTTCAGGATTCACAGATATGTTCACTCCACCCACCAAATCCGTCATTTTAGGTGTTAATTTTAATTTTTAAAATATTATGAAAAAAATAATCAATAAAATAGTATTTACCTTACTCATAGCCATTCCTGTGCTCATGGGTTCGTGCACCACTGAGGACCTAAACCCTACCTTGGAACAAAATAAAGAAGGCAGTGAAGCAATTGTTACAACTGCCGATCTTGAAGGCATCCTTAAAGGAGCCTATAACAGAATGACCAACTTTGAGTATTATGGTCGTGACTATATTGTAACTAATGAAGTCCGCACTCCTAATACCTGGGCTAATGGAAGATCTGGTCGTTTTACAACAGAAGCAACATTTGCCTATAATTCAAATGGTCAATATATTTGGGACAATGCTTATGCAGTCATTGCCAGTGCGAACATTATCATAAATACGGATATTGCAAGTCTCAAAGATTTTTCGGCAAATGGAGACTATGCAAAACATCTTCAAGGGCAAGCATATGCTATAAGAGCATTAGCACATTTTGATCTTGTTAAGGTATATGGACAACAGTATGTTGATGGTGGATCTGGTTTAGGCGTGCCTTATTTACTGGAATTCAAAGCAGGGGATGGAATCCCTTCTCGTGGAACTATTGTGGACAACAAAACTCAATTGTTTATTGATGTTAAAAACGCCTTTGAATTTATGAGTGATGATTTTTTCGATGATTCAAAAGTGTTTATTTCTAAGTATACTTCAAAGGCATTAGAATCTAGAATGGCAGTTTGGTTTGAAATGTGGGAAGTTGCAAGAGATGCTTCACTAGCGGTTATCAACTCCAAGCTATACTCCATTATCACTGAAGACCAATACGTTAGCTCCTTTGCAACTGGTAGTGCCAAAAACTCAATATTTGAACTGGCTTTTGATAGCACTGATAACGAAGGAATTAATGGCTTGGAATTCATTTATAGAGGCGCTTCTTATGGAGATATCTCTGTGACTCCGAACGCCTATAATCTACTTTACAGCGCAAACGATGTAAGGAAGAATATTTTGGGAACCGAACAAGTAGGCTCTAACCTCAGGCTGAGAAACCTAAGAAAATATCCAGAGAGAAGTTCAAATGTCACCTTATTTAGGTACGAGGAGGTGATTCTGAATATGGCCGAAGCCCAAATGAAGCTGAATGAACCACTAATGGCTCTTGCTTATTTAAATATGATTCCTGAAAACAGAAATGCAGAAACTTACACTGTGGCAACCATTGACAATATTTTGAAAGAAAGAAGAAAAGAATTTCTTTTTGAAGGGCTATATTTTTGGGATCTACAGCGGTTAAAATTGGACATCATTAAGGTTGATCCAGAGCAGAACATTCAACAAACAATTCCTTATGGAGATTTCCGAAGAATACACCCTATACCCCGCGCTGAGCTTGATGCCAATTCAAATATTGTGCAAAATCCTGGTTATTAATAATTATAAATTTTCATCATAGTTAGAAATTGACTGTTTTGGATCCTCACCTGTGAAAGAACAAATTTAGATTTAGCTATCCAAAGCAAACTAAACTAAATCTTGAGGGCTTTAAGAATAAGCGGTTGTTAATAGATTTAATTCTATTTTCAATCGCTTTTCTTTTGGTGGTATTCTGAGTCTTAGTTCTGTGTTTTTTAAAAAAGCTTTTAGAGACGAACGATTAAACTCCTTTGATGGTGACTTAAAAATCATTAATGGCCGATAAAAGATAAAACCACTTGATTTTAATTTTCGTGTTTTATGATTTTTCGAAATCAGCTACCAATTAAAAGATAATTGTTCTTGCTCAGCTTTATCAATAATCCAGTCTTTTTCCGGGTTTTCTAGAAATTTCATTACATTGATGTAATTGAAAAGATGGATTTTACAGAATCTGACCAAATTTGAAAATGCCCAATTGCGCTTTAGTTTCTTCTTTAGCACAGCAAACAAAGGATTGACCATCTAAACACAATTAAATCTGCTGAAAACCAATCGTTTTTCCTGATAGACCAAGCATTGCACCAGATATTTGCCGAAGTGATATACACTTTGAAAATGAACAAAAAAGCATACTTATCAAATGGTCCTTTGTGGTAAATCGTTTGATGTAACGATCTGAATCACATTTTTTGACCTCTTTTCTTACCAAAGAATCGTCTATTAAAGAAATCAGCTGTCCGAAAACAGACTTACTATTATTTCTTATTAAAGTCAATTTCTTCCATTAGCCTAGCTCCTCTTATCCGCACTAGACGCCTCAAACCCCACCAAATTAAAAAAAATTCTCTCATTCTTGAACGGAAACGTTCGCCGTAACTCTCTTGAATTTCTGCGGCGTTGAGGTTGGCGTGCATTGTGTTTTGTCGCTTTTAAAATCAACTTATCAAACTTTTCAACTTCGAAATCAGCCTAACAACTTATCCACATACTACAATTAATAGCAATACATAGCTACATTTATGAGTAATTTTG